>DASSMZ010000019.1:0-6109 GCA_035688325.1 Gaiellaceae bacterium | reverse complement strand
GTCCGCCGGAGACTATCGCGGGCAGGCGGGAGGGAGACGCGGGCGAGGGTCGAAGCACGCCGTCATGGACACACGCAACCTTGCACGAGAGCTGGCGCTGCTGGCGACCGAGGTCGACTCGCTCGAGAAGGCCCGAGTCCTCGCCCAGGCCGAGCGCGACCGCGAGCTGCAGCGGCGTGCGAAGGCCGAGGCCACGGCCGAGGACCTGCGGGCCGAGCTTCGGCAGGCGCGCCGTCGCGCGAAGGCCGCCGAGCGGGCGCTCGCGGAGCTGAGCTCGAGCGTCAACGTGACCACCCACCAGGCCGAGACGAACGAGCGTGAGCTGCGCGCCCGTCTCGAGGAGGCGGAGCAGGCGAAGAAGGTGCTCCGGCACGAGGTCGAGCAGACCGAGCGTGAGCGCCGCGCGCTCGAGGTGCACCTCAAGGAGGTGCTCGCGAACCTACGCCAGGCCGCGCGCGAGGCAGAGGAGGCGCGGCGCACGCAGACGCCCGACGAGGTCACGCTCGTCACGACCGCCCCGTCCGACAACGGCTGGTGATCGGGGCGGCGACCGCCGCTACCCTGATCGCATGAGACGCGCGTTTCGCGACATGAACCCGACCGTGCGCGGGTTCCTGGTCATCGCCCTGATCGCGGTGGTGATCGTCGCGCTCCAGCTCGAGAAGACGCTCACCGCGCTCTTCCTGCTGGCGCAGATCGCGTTCTTCCTCGCGATCGCGTTCTTCATCTACCTGCTCTGGCGCGACCGCCGGGAGGAGATCTCGATGTGGCCGGCCCGCTCGCGGGTGGTCTTCTACGGCGCGGCGCTGCTGATGGTCGTGAACGTCGCCTCGCGATTCTTCGTGCCGGTCGGGAGCGGCTTGAACCTGCTCGTCTTCCTGGCGGTCTTCGTGTTCGCGGGCTTCGCCATGTGGCGCGTCTGGCGCGACGAGCACGCGTACGGCTACTAACCGGCGGCCCACGCCTAACCGGGTCAGCCTGCGGGCGAGCTCAAGTAACAGACTGTTACTAGCTCCGGCCGCGCCCCGGAACCGCGCGGCTTCGGCGCACCCGCCGGGCCGTTTCGTCCAAGTAACAGACTGTTACTTGGAGCTGGAGACGCCGGTCGGGATCGAGGCGCGGGCGCCGTCGAGCTCGTCGAGCGCCTCGCGGATCGGGACGTGCCGGCCGACGAAGATCGGCGTGTCGCGCTCGGTGTAGCGGCTCGCCTCCGACTCGCGGAGGGTCTGCATCAGGTGCATGAAGTCCGCCGGCTCGTCGCACTCGAAGACGGTCATGAACTCCTGGTCGTCGATCCCGAACGAGTACGTCGTGTGGTTGTAGATCGTCGAGAACTCGTGCCCGACGCGCATGTGCTCGTCCATCGCGCGCTGCCGGTCCTCCTTCGGCAGCGAGTACCAGGAGCGCAGCTTCACGAACGGGTAGACGACGAGGTACGGCGAGCCCTTGGGCACGACCTGGCGCGGCTTGCGCGCCTTCGTGTACTCGGACGCCTTGGTGGTCGCGAGGTAGGAGTACGGCGTCGAGAGCCAGCCCGCGAGCGGCGTCGCGTTCAGCGCCGCGCCGAGCTCGCCGAGGTCGTCGAAGCGCTCGGTGATCTTCCAGAGGAAGAAGTCCGTCTCCGGGCGGACGCCGATCGTCGAGTAGGCGCGCAGGGCGGACATCCGCCCGGCGAAGTCCTCGACCGCCTCGGCGAAGGCGTCCTTGCCCGCGGCGCGCTCCTCGATCGGGAGCCGGCGCCACGCGGGGTCGACCCTGAAGAACGTGTACGCGACGTACTGGCCGGCCACGCCTGAACCCTAGCCGCCGCGACAGGCCGGGAAGCGGCCGTTGCGGAGGTCGCTCACGGCGCGCCTGAAGGCCGGCAGGCTCGGCTTCGGCGTCCGGTCGGCGAAGTAGAGACCCGACTGCCACCCGTCCAGGCTCGCTTCGTCGAAGGTGTGGAAGACGAAGAGCCCGCGCACGGTCGGCTGGCAGTACGCGAGCTCGAGCGCGTTGCGGTAGTACGCCGCCTGCGTCGCGTAGGGAACCGTGTCGGTGCTCGCGGCGGAGGCGAGGTCGGAGTAGAAGCGCCGCTTGGGCGCCGGGACCGGGGTCTGGACGCCGAACTCGGTGTAGTAGATCGGCAGGTGCGCCGCCTCCTGGCCCGTGCCGCGGAAGGCGGCGTCGAGCAGGCGGACGAGCTTCGGGTAGTCGGCGAGCGTGATCGTCGTGTTGTCCGGATGCGCGGCGGTCGGCGTGTCGCGCGACGCCTGCATGTACGGGTGGATCGCGAGCGCGTCCATCAGCGGCTTCGTGCGCCCGCTCGCCCGGTAGGCGACGCCGAGGTCGTAGATGAAGCGCGTGGGGGAGTGGGTGGGTCGCGCCCCGCCGGGGCGGTCGGCGCCGCGCGGCGAGAGCGCGCCGCCGAGCACGAGCACGCTCGGGCGCGCGGCCTTGACGGTGTCGTAGCTGCGCGCGAGCAGGTCCTCGTACGCGCGAGCCGCCGCGTCGCTGCCGCCGGCGCCGAACTGCGGCTCCCAGAACGTGCTCAGGTTCGGCTCGTTCCCGACGATCACCGCGGTCACCCGGGGCAGCGCCTTCACCAGCGCGGCGGCGTAGGCGGCGAAGTCCGCGCGCTCGGAGGGCGAGCGCGGCGTCTCGCGGGCGAGCCCGTGCCAGACGACGAGCATGAGCTGCATGTGGTCGCGGGCGGTCGCGCGGGCGACGTTCCGGAAGATCGCCAACGCGGCTGCCGTGGGCGCGCGCTGACCGCGCGCCCACGCGGCGGAGACGATTGCGGCGTCGAAGCCGGCGTCGCGCGAGTCGTCGACCTGGGCCTGCGCGAACTGCGGGCTCTGCTGGGCCAGCGAGTCGTCGACCGTGCCGACCACGAACGAGCGCCGCTTCGGCGAGCGCGGCGACGGCGGCGGCGGGAGCTCGACGGGCCGCGTCGGGATCGGCGCGCCGGGCGCCGTCGCCGTCGTCGCCGAGGCGCTCGTGGTCGTCGCCGCGGTGCTCGCGGGCGCCTGCGTCGCGCCTGCCGTGCTCGGCTGCGTGGAAGCCGTCGAGGGCGATGCGTGGCTCTCGCCTCCGCCTCTGGACGACAGCACCATCGCGGCCGCGACGCCGCCGATCGCGGCCACCGCGACGAGCCCTGCGAGCACGGCCTTCCTCACGGAGGCGGAGGCTACCCTTGCCCGGCCATGGCCAATCCTCGCGAAGAGCAGCTGAAACGGCTCCCCGCCAAGCCGGGCGTCTACCTCTTCCGGGACGAGCGGGGCGAGGTGCTCTACATCGGCAAGGCGAAGTCGCTGCGACCGCGCGTGCGCAGCTACTTCCAGCGGACGCCGGACTCACGCTCGACGATCCAGCGGCTGCCAGACCGCGTGGCCGACGTCGAGGTGATCGTCACCAACACGGAGGTCGAGGCGCTGCATCTGGAGCAGAACCTCGTCAAACGGCACCGCCCGCCGTTCAACGTCCGCCTCCGCGACGACAAATCGTTCCCGTACATCGCCGTCACCGTCGGGGACGACTACCCGCGCGTCATGTTCACGCGCGAGCGGCACCGGCGCGGGGTCGTCTACTTCGGCCCGTACGCCAACGCGAAGAAGGTGCGCGAGACGCTCGACGTGCTCAACCGCGTCTTCCCGTACCGCCCGTGCGAGGGTCCGAAGCCCGGCCGGCACAGCGGGATTCCCTGTCTCGACTACCACATCGAGCGCTGCCTGGCCCCGTGCGTCGGCTACGTCTCGCAGGACGACTACCGGCAGATCATCGACAGCGTGATCGAGTTCCTCTCCGGCGAGACGCGGCCGATCCAGCGCGAGCTCGAGCGGAAGATGAAGGAGGCGGCCGAGGGCGAGCGCTTCGAGGAGGCCGCCCGCTACCGCAACCGGCTGTTCGCGGTGCGGCACCTCGTCGAGCGGCAGGCGGCCGACCGGCGCTCGGTCGGCTCGGTGGACGTGATCGGGATCGCGGTCGACGGCGACCGCGCCGCCGTCCAGATCTTCCCGCTCCGGGACGGCAAGCTGATCGACCGCTACGGCTTCCAGCTGGAGAACGTCGACGGCCAGGACACGGCGACGTTGCTCGAGGCCTTCGCGATCGAGTACTACGGCTCGTCGCCGTCGGTGCCGCCGCAGCTCGTCGTGCCGCCGGACGCCGGCGACACGGGCGCGCTCGAGCAGTTCCTCACCGACCGGCGCGGGTCGCACGTCGAGGTGCGCGCGCCGCGGCGCGGCGAGAAGCGCCGCCTGCAGGAGCTCGCGGCCGAGAACGCGCGGCTGGCGCTCGAGTCCGAGGCCGTGCAGGCGGAGCGGAAGCGCCTGCGGCGGGTCGAGGCGCTCGAGGAGCTGCGCGAGGCGCTGAACCTCGAGAGCCTGCCGATCCGGATCGAGTGCTACGACATCTCGAACATCCAGGGCTCGGACGTGGTCGGCTCGATGGTCGTCTTCCAGGACGCGCTGCCGAAGAAGGCGCACTACCGCAAGTTCGGCGTCCGGACGCTCGACGGGCAGGACGACTACGCCGCGCTCGAGGAGGTCGTCTCGCGGCGGTTCGCGCGGCTCGAGCTCGGCGCGGCGGCCGAGGAGTACGACGAGTCGTTCGCGGCGACGCCGAACCTGGTCGTGATCGACGGCGGCAAGGGCCAGCTCGCGGCCGCGCTGCAGGCGATGCAGGCGTACGACCTGCCGCGCGTCGCCGTGATCTCGCTCGCGAAGCGCGAGGAGGAGGTGTTCGTGCCGGGGCAGCCCGACCCGATCAGGCTCGACCGCGACTCGCCGGGGCTGCACCTGCTGCAGCGGATCCGCGATGAGGCGCACCGGTTCGCGCTCGGCTTCCACCGACAGCGCCGCGACGCGAGGGCGCGGGAGTCGATCTTCGACACGCTGCAGGGCGTCGGCCCCGCGCGCCGGCGCGCGCTGCTGCGGCACTTCGGCTCCGCCGAGCGGTTTCTCGCGGCGAGCCAGGAGGAACTCGAAGGCGTGCCCGGGATTCCTGAACGCACCGCTCGGTCCATCTACGCGCAATTGCACAAGGCGGGTAGGGCGTAGCGGCTCGCGTCGGGCCGGCTGCCGCTTTCGCGCTGCTGCGGCGGCGCACGTTCGGCCCCTACTTCGCCGGCAACGCGCTCTCCGCGAGCGGCACCTGGTTCCAGAACCTCGCGGCGTCGCTGCTCGTCTACCGCCAGACACATTCGGCGCTGCTACTCGGGGTGCTCAACTTCGCGCAGTTCGTGCCGGTGCTGGTGCTCGCGCCGTGGGCCGGCGGCGCCTCGGACCGCTGGAACCGGCGGAACCTGCTGTTCGTGACGCAGAGCACCGCGATCGTGCTCTCGGGCGGGCTCGGCCTGCTCGCTGCGCTCGACCTGGCGCCGACGCCGGTCGTGATCGCGGACGCGCTCGCGCTCGGCGTCGTGAGCGCGTTCTCGGCCCCGGCGCAGCAGGCGCTGATCACGCAGCTCGTCGACGAGCCCGAGGTGCCGACCGCGGTCGCGCTCAACTCGATGACGTTCAACCTCGCGCGTGCCGTCGGGCCCGCGACGGCGGCGGTCGCGGTCGAGTACCTCGGCATTCCAGCCGCCTTCGGCCTGAACGCCGTGTCGTACCTCGTCTTCATCGCGGCGCTCGTCGTGATCGGGCCGCAGGTCCAGCACCTGGCCGAGCGCCCGAAGAGCCAGCTGCGGGCGAGCGTCGAGCTGCTGCAGCAGCGGCCGCAGCTCGTCGTCTACCTGGTGATCGTGGCGGCGGTCGGGTTCGCCTCCGACCCGGTGAACACGCTCGCGCCGGCGTGGGCGCACACGTTCGGGCAGAAGGACACGACCGCGGGCTACATCATCGGCGCCTTCGGCGCGGGCGCGGTGACGGCCGGGTTCGTCGTCGCCGGGCGCGTCGGCGGGAGCCGGAGGCGTATGTTCACGACGCTCCTGCTGCTCGGCGGCGGCATGGTCGCGTTCTCGCTCTCGCCGTGGCTCTGGCTGGCGCTCCCGATCCTGTTCGTGGCCGGGTTCGGCTACCTCGCCTCGAACACGCACGCGACCTCGCGCCTGCAGCTCGGCGTCGAGCCGTGGCAGCGCGGGCGGATCATGGCGCTGTGGAGCGTCGCCTTCCTCGGGCTGCGCCCG
>DASSMZ010000185.1:0-16258 GCA_035688325.1 Gaiellaceae bacterium | reverse complement strand
GTCGCGAGATCGCGGTCATCGTGAGCCCGCGGGATCGCCGCGCCGAGCTCGACGGCTGTCTCGCCGATCAGGTGAACGCTCCTGACGTTCTCGCCGAGCGCCCGCGCGAGCGGCGCGAAGTCCTCGCCCTTGCGCGAGCCGCCGAGGATCAGATGTACCGGCTCGTCCGCGTAGGCGGCAAGGGCACGCAGGGCGGCGGCGACGTTCGTCGCCTTCGAGTCGTTCACGTAGCGGACGCCGCGCACCTCGCCGACGGGCTCCAGGCGGTGCGGGACGCCGGGAAAGGTGCGCAGCGCCTCGGCTATCCGGACGTCGGAAGCGCCGAGCGCCCGCGCGGCCGCGGTCGCGGCGGCGGCGTTCTCGCGGTTGTGCGCGCCGTGGATCAGCGGCTCGGCCGGCAAATCGTCGTCCGGCGAGAACTCGATCCCGTCGAGGCCGCTGCCCCTGGGGACGACCTTCGCGCGGGCGCGCTCGAAGATCCGCAGCTTGGCCTCGCGGTAGTCGGCGAAGCTCGCGTAGCGGTCGAGGTGGTCCGGCTCCAGGTTCAGGAGCACCGCCACGTCGCAGGCGAGCTCGTGGACGTCCTCGAGCTGGAAGCTCGAGAGCTCGCAGACGACGAGGGCTCCCGGGTCGACCTCGCCGTCGAGCGACGTGAGCGCGCGGCCGACGTTGCCGGCCGTGGGCGCGCCGAGGATCGCGCCGAGCAGCTCGGTCGTCGTCGTCTTCCCGTTCGTGCCGGTGACGCCGACGAGCCGTGGCCGCAGGAGCCGATAGCCGAGCTCGACCTCGCTCCAGATCGGGATGCCGCGGCGCTCCGCCTCGACCACGAGCGGCGCCTCGCGGGGGACGCCGGGGCTCTTGACCATCAGCTCGGCGCGGTCGAGCAGCGAAAGGTCGCCGTCGTTTCCGAGCGCCCGGTCGGCCGCGACCACCTCCGCCCCGCGGCGGTCGAGCGCCGCCACGGCCGCCCGCCCGGAACGTGCCAGGCCGAGCACGAGCACCCGCTGTGGAAGCTTCGTCACGCTTACGGCACCCGTCTGACACCGACGGACGCCCGTGCGCCGCCGGATCTCGAAGGGGACGGAACGGTGTCTGACACCGGGTTCGCCCGCCTAGCGGAAGCCGGTGAAGTAGCGGTAGTACAGCGCGAACCCGATCGCGCACAGGATTCCCGTGACGATCCAGAAGCGCACCATGATCTTCGTCTCCGACCACGCCTTCAGCTCGAAATGGTGCTGGATCGGCGCCATCAGGAACACGCGCCGCTTGAAGTACTTGAAGCTGAAGACCTGGATGATCACGGAGAGCGCCACCAGCGCGAAGATCCCGCCGATCAGCAGCAGCAGGAAGATCGTCTTCGTGAAGATCGCGAATGCCGCGAGCGCCCCGCCGAGCGCCATCGAGCCGGTGTCGCCCATGAACACCTCCGCCGGCCAGGCGTTGTACCAGAGGAACCCGATCGCGGCCCCGATCAGGGCGGCGGCCACGATGCCGAGGTCGAGCTTCGTATCGAAGCGGTGGCCCGGCGGGCCGGAGCGGATCCACGAGATCACGATCATCGAGGCGAAGGTGAAGAGGGCGATGATCACGGTGCCGGCGGCCAGCCCGTCGAGGCCGTCGGTCAGGTTGACGCCGTTGGCCGCACCGGCGATCACGAGGAAGAGCAGCCCGTACCACGCCCACGAGAGCTGCAGGTCGCCGACGCCCGGGATGTAGACCTCCGTCGGCAGGTGCTGGTGCTGGGCGGCGATGCCGACGCCGACGGTGATCAGGCCGAGCAGGATCAGCTTCCAGCGTCCGTTCAGCCCCAGCGAGCGGCGATGGGTCAGCTTGATGAAGTCGTCGAGGAAGCCGATCGCGCCGCAGGCGAGCGTGACGAAGAAGACGGTCAGGGCGGGCACGGTGTACCTGCTGAGCGCGAGGAAGCCGATCGCGGCCGCGAGCAGGATCAGGACACCGCCCATCGTCGGCGTGCCCTGCTTGCTGACGTGGTGCTCGGGGCCCTCCTCGCGGATCTGCTGGCCGAGCTCCTTCCCGCGCAGGAAGGCGATGAACTTCGGGCCCGAGACGATCGAGATCAGCAGCGCGATGACGCCTGCCAGCAGGACTCGCGTCAAGCGCTCACCGCCGCGAGCGCCTCCGCCACGCGCTCCAGCCCGACCACCCGTGACGCCTTGACGAGGACACAGTCGCCCGGTTGCACGAGCTCCCCCGCGACGCCGGCCGCGTCGTCGGCGTCCGCCGCCCAGCGCGTCACCGGCACCCCGCTCGCATGCTCGAGGTAGCCGCGTGCCAGCCCGCCGACGGCGAGCAGCGCCTCGACCCCGTACCGCGCCAGCTCGCGGCCGATCTCCTCGTGGAACGCCGGCGCGCCCGACCCGAGCTCGGTCATGTCGCCGAGAATCGCCACGCGGCGGCGGCCGCCGGCGGTGGCGGCGAGGTGCGTGAGCGCCGCCCGCATCGAGACGGGGTTCGCGTTGTACGCGTCGTTGATCAGCAGGCCGCCGCCCGGCAGCGGCAGCTCGTCGCCTCGCCAGCGCGACCAGACGACGTCGACGCGAGCCGGCCGCGGAAGGCCGAGGGCGTCGACTGCCGCCAGCGCGGCCGCCGCGTTCGCGGCCTGGTGCTGGGCGGTGAAGTTGAAGCTGACCCCGCCGACGAGCGTCCGTTCGCCCTCGCGTCGCACGTCGGGCTCGGTGAGCCGCACGACCTCGACGTCGTCGCGCTCGACCGGGAACTCGGCCGGGACGATCGCGGTGCCGCCGGGCGGGAGCGCCGCGACCAGCTCCCCCTTCGCCCGCAGGACGCCCTCGAGCGATCCGACGAGCTCGAGGTGCACCGGGCCGACGTTCGTGATCACGCCCACGTGCGGGCGCGCGACCTGGCAGAGGTGGGCGATCTGCCCGAAGCCGCGCATGGCCAGCTCGAGCACGCAGACCTCGGTGTCCGGCTCGAGGCGGCAGAGCGTGAGCGGGACGCCGATCTCGTTGTTGTAGCTCGCCTCGGCTGCGACCGTGCGTGCGGCGGTCGCGCACAGCGCCGACAGGATGTCCTTCGTCGAGGTCTTCCCGGTCGAGCCGGTGATCCCCACGACGCGCGCGCCGGAGCGGTCACGCACGAGCGACCCGAGCGCCGCCATCGCCTCGAAGGGATGCTCGGGGACGAGCGTCGCGGCCGCCCCGCGCTCGCGCGCGTCGTCGAGGAAGTCGGCGCCGGCGCCGACGGCGACGAAGAGGTCGCCCGGCTCGATGCGCCGCGAGTCGACGCGGACACCGGTGATCGTGTCCGCACGAGCGTCGAGCTCGCCGAGCGGCGGGAGCTCGTCGACGCGCAGCGGGATCACGCCGCGGCCCCGAGCCGTCGCAGCGCCTCGCGCGCGACGTCGCGGTCGTCGAACGGAATCGTGCGGTCGGCGAACTGCTGGCCCTGCTCGTGGCCCTTTCCGGCGATCACGACCACGTCGCCCTCTCCCGCCGACTCGACGGCGCGCGCGATCGCTGCGCGGCGGTCGGGCTCGACCTCCGCGTCGCCGGCACCGGCGAGGATCTCGGCGATGATCGCGCTCGGCTCCTCGCTGCGCGGGTTGTCCGAGGTGACGATCGCGACGTCGGCCAGGTCGGTGGCGATCCGGCCCATCAGCGGGCGCTTGCCGCGATCGCGGTCGCCGCCACAGCCGAAGACGCAGATGACGCGGCTGTGTGCGAGGTCGCGCGCCGTTCGGAGCACGTTCTCGAGCGAGTCGGGGGTGTGCGCATAGTCGACGAGCACCGCGAACGGCTGGCCCTCGTCGACGGCCTCGAACCGGCCGGGCACGCCGCGCAGCTCTCTCACGCCGTACGAGATCGCGTCGTCCTCGATCCCGAGCAGACGGGCCGCCGCAACCGCGCCGAGCACGTTCTCGACGTTGAACCGGCCGCGCAGCCGTGTCTCGAGCTCGATGCCGGCGGCGCGGAAGCGCGCGCCCCGCGGCCCGAGCTCGAGCTCCTCCGGCCGGACCTCCGCGTCGTCGGCGAGCCCGAACGTCAGCAGCTCCTGGCGGCCGCGCAGCTCCTCGGCGAGCCGGCGGCCGTGCTCGTCGCCGACGTTGACCGCCGCCGGCGGCCTCGCCTCGATGAACAGCCGCCGCTTCGCGTCGAAGTAGGCCTCGAGCGTGCCGTGGAAGTCCAGGTGGTCCTGCGTCAGGTTCGTGAACACCAGCGCGCTGAAGCGGACTCGCTCGAGCCGGCCGAGCGCCGAGCCGTGCGAGGTCGCCTCGGCGGCCGCGCTGCGGTCGCCGGCGTCCAGCATCTCGCGGAACGCCCGCTGGAGGTCGATCGCCTCGGGAGTCGTCCGGATCGCGGGCCGCCGCTCGCCGCCGACCCGGCTCTCGATCGTCCCGAGCAGGCCCGGGCGCCGGCCCGCGGCCGCGAGGATGGCGTAGAGCAGGAAGGCGGTGGTCGTCTTGCCGTTCGTCCCGGTGACGCCGGCGACCTGCAGCTGCTCGGTCGGCCGGCCGAAGAACTCGTCGGCCGCAACCGGCATCGCGGCGCGGGTGCTCTCGACGACGAGCTGCGGCACCGGAACGTCGAGCGGCCGCTCGACGACGAGCGCGGCGGCGCCCGCCTCCACGGCCGGTCCGGCGAAGTCGTGGCCGTCCGCGCGGGAGCCGGGGACGCAGAAGAAGAGGCTGCCGGGCTCGGCGGCGCGCGCGTCGTAGGCGAGGTCGCGGATCTCGACGGGTGCGTGCCCGACCACCTCGAGCGGCGCGAGCGCGGCGATCAACGCGTCGATCTCCATCGCGGCCCGAGTCTAGCGGTGGCCCCAGCCGAAGCCGGCTGCACGGCCCGAGCCGAACTCGCGCCTTTGCAGCACTTTTGTGACGATTCCGTCACTGACACGCGCGCCCGCTCCGGTTACGCTCGCCTCGGGGAGGAGGTCGGGCGAACCGTACTCAGACCACCTAGGGGGTGGCGGCGGTGGACGCAGAGGCGGTCGCGGGTGCGTCCGGCGGCACGCCGCCGTCGAGGTACTGCAGGTCGAACTTCGCGATCTCCGCGAACGCCGGCGCCGCGACGACGCCGCCCCAGATCGCGCCGCGGGGCTCGTCCACCGAGACGAGGATCACCAGCCGCGGCCGGGACGCGGGCACGACGCCGACGAACGAGGCGACGTAGCGGGTGTCCGAGTAGCCGCCCTGCGGGTCGGGCTTGGCCGCCGTGCCGGTCTTGCCGGCGACCTGGTACCCGGGCACCGCCGCGAGCGTGCCGGTGCCCTCGGCGACCACGTTCTTCAGCATCGCCATCAACTCGGAGGCGACCCAGGGCGAGACGATCCTCCGCCGTGCCGGCCGAGTGGGCGCCGACTCGCCGATGCGGTCGACCAGATGCGGCCGCACCCAGACGCCGCGGTGCGCGATCGCCGCGTACGCGGCGGCCATCTGGATTGGCGTCACCGCGATGCCCTGGCCGATCGGGATGTTCCCGATCGACGAGCCCGACCACTTGGCCTCGGGCAGCACGATGCCGGGGCTCTCGCCGGGGAAGTCGATGCCGGTCGGGCGGCCGAAGCCGAAGCGCGAGATCCACTGCACCAGCCGGTGCTGCGTCAGCTTCTGCGCAAGGGTGATCGCGCCGACGTTCGACGAGCGCGAGAGGATCTGGGAGACGCTCATCGTCTCCGTCCCGCGCGGCTCGGCGTCGTGGATCGTGCGGTCGGCGACGTGGATCTCGTACGGGAGCGTGAACCTCGTCGACGGCGAGACGAGCCGCTCGGACAGCGCGCCGGCGACGGTGACGAGCTTGAACGTCGAGCCTGGCTCGTACGTGTCCGTCACGGCGCGGTTGCGCTGGAGCGCGCGCCAGACCTGCGGATAGGAGTTGGCGTCGAAGCCGGGGGCGATCGCCATCGCGCGCACCGCGCCCGTGGCCGGGTCGAGCACGATCGCCGTCGCGCTCTTCGCGTGCCACCTGGCGACCGTGTCGCGCAGTACCGTCTGGGCGTTCGCCTGGATCGTGTGGTCGAGCGTCAGGTGGACGTCGCGCCCGTCGCGCTCCGGCTGCGAGACGACCGTGTCGATCGCCTGGCCCGAGGCGTCCTTGACGATGCGCTCGCGCCCCGGGCGGCCGGCGAGCTGCTGGTCGAGCGAGAGCTCCAGCCCGGCGAGCCCGTGGTTGTCGACGCCGGCGTAGCCGAGCACCTGCGACGCCAGCGAGAACTGCGGGTAGAAGCGCTGTTCCTCGCCGTAGAAACCGAGGCCCGGCAGGCGCTGCTTCTCGAGCTTCGCGGCCAGGCGCGGGTCGGCCTTGCGCTCCACGTAGACGAACCCGCGGCCGCGGTCGGCCAGTGCCTGGTAGACGGTCGTGTAGTCCAGTTTCAGCGCCCGCGCGACCGCCATCGCCTCGTTCCTCGGGTCCGTCACCTGGCGCGGGTCGGCGTAGACCGTCTGCGCCTGCTCGCCGATCGCGAGCTGCAGACCGGTGCGGTCGTAGATCGTGCCGCGCGCGGCGGGGATGACGACGTCCTCGCTGTGCTGGCTCGAGGCGAGCCGGCCGAACGAGGCGGCGCGGACGCCCTGGAGCCAGGCCGCGCGCAGGAAGGTCAGGCCGAATGCCAGGACGAAGACGCCGAGGAGCAGCCGGATGCGGCGGTTGGCGCCCTTCGCGGTCACCGCGCCCGCGGCCCCAGCCGCACGTACGTCGTCTCGGCGGGGTTCGCCGGAACGAGCCCGAACTGCCTCTGGGCCTGCAGCTGGATGCGCGGCGACGCCGACGCCATCGCGAGCTGCGAGGCGAGCGCCTGCCTCTCGGCGCGGAGGTGCGCGCGCTGGGTGTCGAGCCTGTCGAGCTGGACGTTCAGGCGCAGGACGGCCACGTTCAGCGCGACGACGCCGGCCAGCAGGACGCCGACGATCGCGATCCAGACGACACCTCCGGCGACGCCCCGGCGCGCCTGCGGGCGGCGCCTCGGCGCGGGCTTGGGCCGCGGCCGCGACCTGGGTCGATGCGACGGAAGCGAGGGGGCGGCGTCGGTCCAGGAGGCCATGGCTACTCCGCTTCCTCCGTCTTGACCGCCGCCCGCAGCCTCGCGGAGGCGGCGCGCGGGTTCGCGGCGAGCTCGGCGGGCGAAGGCTTCACGGGCCGCCGCGAGAGCGCCCGCAGCGCCGGCTCGTGGCCGCACACGCAGACCGGGAAGTCCGGCGGGCATGTGCAGCCTTTCTCCTCCGCGCGCAGGAAGCGCTTCACGATCCGGTCCTCGAGCGAGTGGAAGCTGATCACGGCGAGCCGCCCGCCGGGCCGCAGCATCTCGAGCGCCGCCGGGAGCGCGTGCTCGAGCGAGCCGAGCTCGTCGTTGACGGCGATTCGCAGCGCCTGGAAGACGCGCTTCGCCGGATGTCCGTCGCCGAACCGCGCCGGCGCCGGGATCGCCGAGCGGATGATCTCGACGAGCTCGCCGGTGCGCTCGACCGCGTGCTCGCGCCGGCGGCGGACGATCTCCCGCGCGATCTGCCGCGCGTAGCGCTCCTCGCCGTAGTCCTTGAAGATCCGCGTCAGCTCGCGCTCCCCCGCCTCGTTGACGAGCTCGCGCGCGGACAGCTCGGAGGCGGGATCCATCCGCATGTCGAGCGGCGCGTCGGTCGCGTACGAGAAGCCGCGCTCGGGCCGGTCGACCTGCATCGAGGAGACGCCGAGGTCGAACAGGACCGCATCAGCCCGCACGTCGTTTGCGGCCAGCTGCTCGAGCACGTCCGAGAACTCGCCACGCAGGAACCGCCCCTGCACGCCGGTGCGCTTTCGGACTGCGTCGAAGTACGGCCGGACCGACGGGTCGCGGTCGATCGCGATCAGCTTGCCGTTGCCGCGCAGGTCGGCCGCGAGCAGCGCCGAGTGGCCGCCGGCGCCGAAGGTGGCGTCGATCACGGTCTCGCCCGGCTGGACGGCGAGCGCCTCCCGCACCTCGTCGGCCAGGACGGGAACGTGGTCAGTCGCGTTGGGCCGCAAGACGTTCGGCAACATCCTCCGCACTCCCTTCGAGAACCTTGACGTGGTCGCGCCAGCCGGCGCGGTCCCAGATCTCGAGGTGGTCGCCGACTCCGGCGACGATCACCTCGCGGGCGATGCCGGCGTGCCGCGCGAGCGGCGCCGGCAGCATCACCCGGCCCTGCTTGTCGGGCTCCGCCTCGGTCGCGCCGGCAAAGAAGTACCGCTGCATCATTCGCCCCTCTCGGCTGAGCGGATCGAGCCCGGCCAGCCGTCCCTCGACGAGCCGCTGCCAGTCCGCCTGCGGATAGCAGTAGAGGCAACCCTCGATACCGCGCGTGATGACGAGGCCGCCGGAAAGCGCTTGGCGAAACTTGGCCGGTAGCGTGAGGCGGTTCTTGTCATCGATCGTATGCTCGAACTCACCTAGCAGCATGCTCCACTTCGCCCCACTGTAAACCACAACCCCCCACTTCGCAACCCCTTCACGCCACCGTAGTTTCGAGCGGCTCCGGTGCGTGAAGCCACCGCTGCGGGACGGTGCCGGCGACACGATGCTCGCTCCCGAGGAGGTCGAGACGAAGAGGGTTCGAGGTGCGGCGGCCGTGCTGGCCTTCGCCCTGCTCGGGCTCGTAGCCTCGGCGGCGGCGTCGAGCGGTCGCACGAGCAGCGCGATCGTCTTCTCGCACGGGTCGGCGCCGAGCCGCTACGACCTCTGGACGGTGTCTGCGTCCGGTAGGCAACCCCGGCGTGTGACGCGCAGCTGCATGTGGGACTGGTGGCCGGACTGGTCGCCGGACAGGACGCACGTCGCGTTCGCCCGCGCGTGCGCGAGCGGGAACTTCGACCTGTACGCTGTACGTCGTCGGCCCCTCGGGAACGGGCCTGCGGCGGCTGACGCGCGGGCCGGCGCCCGACCAGTGGCCCTCATGGTCTCCGGACGGGAGCCGCCTCGTGTTCGTGCGCGGCAACGACGCGAGCGTGGAGCTCTACGTCGTCGGCGCCGACGGCAAGGGGCTGCGGCGGCTGACGCGGAACCACGTGGAGGACGCCACGCCCGCCTGGTCGCCCGACGGCCGCCTGATCGCGTTCACGAGCAACCGCGCACGGACCGGGCCGTTCTCGCTGATGGTGATCCCGGCGGAGGGTGGGGTCGCGAGCCGCGTCGGCGTGCGAGGCGGCGAGCCGGCGTGGTCACCGGACGGCAAGCGGATCGCGTTCGCGCGGGCAGTGCCGGGGTGTCGGTGGAGACGACGAACGTCTACGTGACGAACGCCGACGGCTCCGGCGTGCGGCAGCTCACGCACGAGCGGCGCGGAACCGTCAGCCACCATCCGTCGTGGTCGACCGACGGCAAGTCGATCGTCTTCATGAGCAACCGCGGCGGCAACCCGAATCGTGGCGCGTCGCTCTGGATCATGTCCGCCTCGACCAGCGGCATGCGGCGCCTCACGACGTCCGTCTTCGAGGACGTCGACCCGGACTGGTAGCTCAGGAGCAGCCGCAAACCCCGACTGCGGCGAGCAGGCGACGCGGGAGGCGGAGCCGGGAACGGCCCGTCGTCGATCGCATGCCCCGAGCCGACCGCGCCGGCGGTCGCGTTCCTCCCGAACGCGCCGAGGTAGAAGCCGGCGACATAGAGGCCGCCGAGCGCGACGGCCGCGACGAGCCACCGAGGACGATCAGCCCGGCGGTGCGCCACCAATCGGGCTCGCTCGGCTGGGTCGGATACGCAACCGAGCGCATGTGCCGAAGGTAACGCTACTGCAGGAGCGACGCGACGGAGTTGATCGTCAGCGCGAGGATCACGGCGCCGAACACGAACGAGAGGAGCGCGTGCCGCAGCGCGAGCCGGCGCATCGGCTTCGACGTCAGGCTCGTGTCCGACACCTGGAACGTCATGCCGATCGTGAAGGCGACGTAGGCGAAGTCGCGGTAGCTCGGCGGGTCGTCGTCGTTGAAGTCGATCCCGCCGATCGGGTCGCGGTAGAAGGTGTCGCCATAGCGGAGCATGTAGAGCGTGTGCACGGTCACCCACGACAGCGCGACCACCGAGAGCGCGAGCAGGATCAGCAGCGCCTTGGTCGTGCCCTCGCGGTTGCCGGCCGTGATGACCGTGTAGCCGACGGCGACGAGGCTGACGGTGCTCGCAACCAGCACCGACGCGTCGGCGACCGGGCGTGAGAAGTCCTCCGCCCGAGCGTGCGCCTTGGTCGAGGCGGCGTCCATCCACCCCACACGGCCCCAGACGATCCCGACGATCACGAGCGCGGCGATGCCCCAGCTGCACGAGAGCGCGATCGGCCACGCGGCGCCGACGACGAGCGTCACCGCGAGCGTGATGCCGCCCGCCAGCAGAGCCACGCCGGCCCGCTTGCCCGCCAGGCCGTTGCGCTTCGTCGCCTCCACCGGGGAACGGTCTCACACGGACGCCGGCACTTGCGTTGACAGCGATGATGGAAGCCGTGCGCGTCCCGCCGTTCGAGCGGTTCTACGAGGAGCAGCGAGGCCCGGTGCTCGCGCAGCTCCGGAGGATGCTCGGCCGCGACGCGGCGGACGACGCGTTCCAGGAGACGTTCCTGCGGGCGCTGCGCGCCTACCCGACGCTGCGGCACGGCCGGCACCTCCGCGCCTGGGCGCTGCAGATCGCGCGCAACGTGGCGATCGACGCGCTCCGCCGCACGCAGGTCACCGCCGCGGAGGTTCCCGACCTCGAGTCGGTCGACGAGCCGCTGCCGTACGAGGAGCTGCGCCGCCTGACGTCCGAGCTGCCGCACAAGGAACGGGCCGCCGTGTTCCTCCGCTACGGCTACGACCTCAGCTACGAGGAGATCGGCAACGCCCTCGGACAGTCACCGGAGGCCGCGCGCCAGGCGGCCTCGTCCGGCGTTCGCCGCCTTCGCCGAAAGGAGCTCTCATGACCGTCGTGTCCGCCGAGCTCGACCGGCGCTTCCGCGACGCCGCCGCCGCGGAAGGGCTGCTCGACGTCGCCTACGAGCTGCACGAGTCGCCCGTCGGCACGCTGTTCGTCGCCGTCACCGACCGCGGCGTCTGCGAGATCCACTACGACGCCGACCCCGAGGCCGAGGCCGACCGGCTCGCCCGCCTGTTCGGCACGCGCGTGCTCCGCTCGCCGCGCCCGACCGACGAGGCCCGGCGACAGCTCGACGAGTACTTCGCCGGGACGCGCCGCGAGTTCGACCTCGACGTCGACCTCGGCCCCGCGCGTGACTTCGGCCGGGCCGTGCTCGAGCAGCTCGCGCGCGTGCCGTACGGCGAGCTGACGACGTACGGCGCGCTCGCCGGGCGCGCCGGCAAGCCCCGGGCCGCCCGCGCAGTCGGGACGATCATGAACCGGAACCCCGTGCCGATCGTGCTCCCGTGCCACCGCGTCGTCGGCTCGTCCGGCGCGCTCGTCGGATACGCCGGCGGGCTCGACCGCAAGCGCCTGCTGCTCGAGCTCGAGGGCGCCCTTCAACCCGGCTGAGGCCCATGCCATAGTGATGGCTCCACGAGGCAAACAGGGGAGGCATCAGATGAGGCAGGTTCTCGCAGTCGCCACGCTCGCGGCGGTCGCGCTGCTGCTCACGGCTTCGCCGGCCGCCGCGCGCTCGACCAAGGGCCCGACGCTCAAGTCGCTCGCCGCCCAGATCAAGGGACTGCAGAAGCAGGTCACGACGCTGAAGAAGCGGGTCACGACGGACGAGACCATCATCAACGCGACGCTCGGCTACAGCGTCTGCTCGACGGCCGTCACCGCCGACGTCTTCCAGGACACGTTCACGTCGTTCGACGCGCGGCAAGGGGTGTACTTCGGCACCCAGACGCCGGTGAACGACTACTCGGCCTGTTCCGGCTTCCAGATCGTGCGCGCGCACAACCAGAGCCCGCCGAACACGAACGTGATGCGGGCGCTGCTCGACATCTTCAAGCCCCGTTCATTTGCCGCGCACCAGAGCGGCGTGAATCTCACCGGTCAGCTCGGCCACTCGTTCGGTCAGTTCCTTGTCCTGGCGAGTCAGCTCCGTGTTCGACTGCAGTAGCTGCTCCAGCTTGTCGGTCTCGACGCGGAGCGCGGCGACGCGCTCCGCGGCCGAGCGCTCGACCTCGTCGTGCCGCTTCTCTGCCGTATCGGAGGCGACCTTGTCCCGCTCCGCCTGACGCGTCTGCGCGAGCAGGATCAGCGGCGCCGCGTACGCGGCCTGCGTCGAGAACGCGAGGTTGAGCAGGATGAACGGGTACGGATCCCAGTGCTGGATGACCGCGATCGAGTTGAGGATGAGCCAGAGGACGACCACGATCGTCTGGCCGACGATGTACTGCGGCGTGCCGAAGAACCGGGCGGTGTGCTCGGCCCAACGCCCGAACGCGTCCTCGCCGAACGTGCCGTGGTGCGCCATGTGTTCCCGCCGCCGGGGCACGGACGCAGGCTAGGTTCGGCGGCGGACGGTCAGGGCTCGTTCAGGAGTGCCCGAGCGTCCTCGAAGTCGGCCGGGTCGACCAGGATCTCGCGCGTGCCGCCCTCGCCGCCGAAGTTCTCGAACGCGGAGTCGTCCTCCTCGGTCGGCCGGTGCGCGCACTTGATCCCGTTCGCGCGCAGGAGGCCGCAGAGCACCTCGGCTTCCGGCTCACCGGGAACGGTCGTCACGCGGACGGGCTCGGCCATGCGCGGGGAGCCTATCGGCTAGGCCGAGCGGGTCACCTCGTAGTCGGCGAGCAGGCGATAGCCGACGCCCCAGACGTTGAGCACGCAGTCGTCGGCGCCGGCGAGGCCGAGCTTGCGGCGCAGCCGCGACGCGTGTGAGTCGAGGGTGCGCGTGCGACCGAGCGAGCGGTAGCCCCACACCTCGCGCAGCAGCTCCTCCTTCGTGAACACGCGGGTCGGCTCGGTCGCGAGCTTCACCAGCAGCTCGTACTCCTTCGCGGAGAGGGCGACGGTCAGGCCGTGGACGGTGGTGCGGCGCGTGACGCGGTCGACGGCGATCGGGCCGGCGGCGAGGCGCGTCCGCGCGGCCGGCTGCGTCCGCCGCAGGACGGCGTGGATCCGCGCGACCAGCTCCTCGTAGTGGAACGGCCGCGGCACGAAGTCGTCGCAGCCGCGCTCGAAGGCGTGCACCCGGTCGACGGCGTCCGCACGTGCGTCGCCGAGGACGATCAGCGGCACGTCGCGGTCCCAGCTGCGGCCGGGCTCGCCCTCGCGCAGGACGCGGCAGACCTCGAGCGCCGGCGCGTCCGGCAGACCGCCGACGAGCACGAGGTCGGGCCGCTCGCGCTCGACGAGCTCCAGCGCCTGGCGGCCGGCGTCCGCGCCGAGCACCGCGAAGCCGTCGCTCGCCAGATGCCGCTCCAGGAACTCGCGTGTTCCCGGCTCCGACTCCGCCAGCAGCAGCGCCTGCGACATGCAGCCGAAGCTACCCACGCCCCGAACGCACCGCCAGATGTCCTTTCGCGCGGAACTGCGCCGACGTTTCTACAACCGCCCCGAGCGGATCACGCCCCAGAGCAGCCAGAGGCCGAGCACCGCCGAGAGCACGAAGCCGACGAAGGAGAGGAAGTTGACGCCGGCGACCTGGGGGCCGTGCGTCGCGAAGGCGCCGATCAGGCTGGAGCCGACCAGGCCCCCGATCACGATCAGCGCGATCACCAGCCGGTTGATCGCGACGTCGAGCTTGCGCATGAACTCGTCGAGGCCCTTGTGCACGAACCCGACCTCGATCTGGCCGTCGCGCGCCTCCTCGAGGAAGTCGTGGATCTGGTACGGCATGTCGCGCGCGATCCGGGCCAGCTCGATCCCCTCCGTGCGGGCGCGCTTCAGCACCCGCTGCGGCGTGTAGCGCTCGAGCATCAGGCCGCGCGCGTACGGCCGCGCGACCTCGAAGACGTTGAAGTCCGGGTACAGGTCGACGCCGACCGACGCGAGCGTCGCGATCGCCTTGTCGAGCATCACGAAGCGCGTCGGCAGCCGCAGGTTGAGCCGGTAGATCAGCTGGAACGCCTCGCGGATCACCTGCAGCGGGTCGATCTCCGCCAGGCTCGCCCCGTAGTAGCGCGCGTACATCTCTCGCAGCTCGGCGACGAAGTCGTCCTCGCGCTCGCGGTCGTAGCGGACGCCGAGGTCGGCGAGCCGGCGCGGCAACTGCTCGATGCGCTCGTTTGCGGCGTCGATGAAGAGCCGCGTCAGCTTCGACATGTCCTCGTCGCTCAGCTTCCCGACCTGGCCGAAGTCGACGAGGCCGATGTGCTCCGCGTCGCCCAGCACGAAGACGTTCGCCGGGTGCGGGTCGCCGTGGAAGAAGCCGTGGCGGAAGATCATCGTCATCCACGCCTCGGTCAACAGGTACGCGAGGCGGCGGCGCTCCTCCATCTGCCACGCGTCGAGCGGCAGGTCGGCGAGCTGCAGGCCCTCGAGCCGCTCCAGCGTCAGCACGCGGCTGCGCGTGTAGCTCCAGTAGACCCGCGGGATGTGGACGTGCTGGTGGCCCGAGAAGTCGTGGTGGAACGCCTCGGCGTTGCGGGCCTCGAGCCGGTAGTCCAGCTCCTGGCGAATCGAGCGGGCGAACTCGTCGACGAGCTGCCGCGGGTCGATGAACTCGAGCGCCCGGACGCGTTCGCGCACGAGGCGCGCGGCCTGGTACATCAGGGCGAGATCGGCCTCGACCTGGCGCGGCGCGTTCGGCCGCTGCACCTTGACCGCGACCTCGCGGCCGTTCGGGAGGGTGGCGCGGTGCACCTGCCCGATCGACGCGGCGGCGATCGGCGTCGGGTCGAACTCCGTGAAGAGCTGCTCGACGCTGAGGCCGAGCTCCTCGCGGATCACTCGCTCGACGTCCTCGTAGGGGAACGGCGTGACCGCGTCCTGGAGCTCCTGCAGCTCCGCGACGATGTCCGGCGGCACGACATCCGGCCTCGTCGACAGCAGCTGCCCGAACTTCACGAACGTCGGCCCGAGCTCGTCGAGCATCTCGCGCAGGTGGCGGCCGCGCTCGGACGGGCTCTCCGCCTCCGGGTCGATCTTCGGGCGGCCCGGAAGCAGATCGGTCAGCCGGTGCCTCTCGAAGAAGTAGCCGAACCCGTGGCGGACCGCGACCTGGGCGATTTCCGAGATCCGGCCGAGGTTCCGGCTGGTCGTGCTCGCCATGGCGGCAGTGTGACAGGCGGTTACGGGGCCGGGTTGGTGCCGCGGCGCGGGCTGCCGTCGAGCTCCGGCGGAAGCCCGGCCTCGCACGCGGCGACGGCCCGGCGCCAGAGCCGGACGATCTCCGCCCCCACGCGCTCGCCCGCCTCGGCGTAGCCCTTGCGGTTGCGCGGCAGGTCGTCCAGCCGCAGCGGCTCGCCCCAGACGATCGCGCAGCGGCGCCGGTTCCGCAACGACCAGTGGAAGGTGTCGAGCCCGAGCGGGATCACCGGCACGCTCTCCTGCATCGCGATCATCAGCCCGCCGGGGTGGATCGGCCCCGGGTGGCCGAAGCGCTGCCGCGTTCCCTCGACGTGGACGCAGACGAGCCCGCCGTCGCGGACGATCTCGCGCGCCCGCCGCAACGCCTCGCGGTCACCCTCGCCGCGCCTGACGCCGAAGACGCCGAGCCAGCGCAGCAAGGGCCCGAGGCCGGGGATCTCGAGCAGCTCCGCCTTGGCGAGGAAGTGGATCGTCCGCGGCGAGTGCACGCCGATCAGCGGGTGGTCGATGGCGGAGAAGTGGTTCGCGGCGATCACGGCGCCGCCCTCGCGCGGCACGCGCTCGACGCCGTACGCGGCCGCGGGTGCGATCAGCTTCGTCACCGGCGGCACGGCGCGCCGCCCGAACCACCAACCTGTGTCGACGTCGCCGAACGTCAAGGCTCGAGCAGCCGCAGCCGGTGCTCGAGCTGCGCCGTCCGCAGCTCCAGCTCCTCGAGCTCGTCGCGCGTGACGAGCCCGAGCTCGCGGAAGAGGCCGGCCAGCCCGGCGCCCGTCCGCTCGCCGAGCCGCTGCGACTCGTTGCGCCAGCGCCCGACCGCTTCCTCGAGCACCGCGCGTGCCTCCTCGCGGCCCATGCTTCCGCGGGCCGCGATCTCCTCGGCGAGCGTGTCCACGCGCTCCGCGGTCAGCGCGACCGCGCCGACGCCGGCGAGCACGAGCTTCTCGGCGAGGTCGCGCACGTCGCGAACCGAATCAGCCACGTCGGCTAGCGGGTGCGGCCATGTGGCCGTGCGCTCCGGCGCTGACGCCGACGCTCGCGCTTCGCCGCCGACGCCGCCGGCTGAGGCAGGGCGTCCCCGAGCGACGGAGCCGGCTTCGCCGCCGCGGCCTGCGTCGCCTCCTCG
>DASSMZ010000180.1:0-4330 GCA_035688325.1 Gaiellaceae bacterium | reverse complement strand
AGCTTCTCGTTGCGCAAGTTCGCCGCCCGCCTCTTCACCGAGGCCTCCGCGCCTCACCGGCGCGTAGAGACCGCCGACGGCCGCCTCTTCGACATCGACGGGATCCCGGCAGGGATCGGGCGGCCCGCGGTGCTGTTGCTGGTCGACGTGACCCTGCGCGAGCGGCGGAGCCGGGCGGAGCGCGACTTCGTGTCCAACGCCGCGCACGAGCTGCGAACGCCGATCGCCGCAATCGCTGGCGCGATCGACGTGCTCGAGGCCGGCGCGAAGGACCGACCTCGCGACCGCGACGTGTTCATCGAGCACATCTCGCGGGAAAGCGACCGCCTCGGCCGACTCTCGGAAGCGCTCCTGCTTCTCACGCGTCTGCAGAGCGACTGCGATCTGGGTGCCCTGGAGCTCGTCGAGGTCGGTCCGGTGGTGGAGGAGGTCGCCGGTGACCTGGACTCCGCCGAAGGAGTCGAGCTGAGCATCTCGTGCGCAGACGGGCTGCTCGTGCTCGCAGATCGCGACCTGCTCCGCCAGGCGTTGCTCAACGTCGGCGCGAACGCCGTGCGTCACACCAGCGCTGGGCAGATCGAGCTCTCGTGCCGCGCGGAAGGGCAGCTGTGCGTGATCGAGGTGCGCGACACCGGGCCCGGGATCCCCGAGGTCGAGCAGGATCATGTCTTCGACCGTTTCTACCGGGTACGCGGCAGCGGCCGGGGCGGCTTCGGCCTCGGGCTCGCGATCACGCGTGAGATCGCCCGGGCCTTCGGCGGCACCGCGGAGATCGACTCGAAGGTGGGCGAAGGGACCCGAGTGCTCGTGCGCCTGCCGCTTGCCCGGGTCGTGGCGCGGTGAGCGCGCGGATCCTCGTCGTCGAGGACGAGCCGGCCCTGGCGGACGCCGTCTCGTACGCGCTGCGAAGCGACGGTCACGAGGTCGTGTGCGTCGACTCCGGCGAATCCGCCCTCGCCGTCGCACGAGAGCGTCAGATCGATGCGCTGGTGCTCGACGTCGGCCTACCGGGCTTGTCGGGGATCGAGGTCGCTCGGCAGCTGCGGGAGGAGAGCGTCGTGCCGATCCTGATGTTGAGCGCCCACGATTCCGAAGCCGATCGAGTCGTCGGGCTGGAGGCCGGGGCCGACGACTACGTCACCAAGCCGTTCGCCATGAGCGAACTGCTCGCTCGCGTCCGCGCCATCCTCCGCCGCCGGCAGCTCGATGCCGGCACCCCGAAGGCGAGAGCGGTCGGCGGCCTCCACCTCGATCTCGAGCGCTACGAGGCGACCGTGGACGGGAAGCCGGTGCGGCTGACGCCGTCCGAGCTGAGGCTGCTCGCGTTCCTCGCCAAAGCGCCGGGCCGAGTGCATTCGCGCCGAGCGATCATGCAGCACCTCTGGGACAGCGACTTCGTGGGCGACGAACGAGCTGCCGACCTCCACGTCTCCAACATCCGCCGCAAGATCGAGCGTGACCCGCAGTACCCCGAGCGGCTCGTGACGGTGCGCGGTGTCGGCTACAAGCTGATCGTCGTGTAAGCGGACGCACACGAAAGGCGGTCGAGCCTCTCAGAACCGCCCCCGTACGATCGCGAGATGATCCCGACGTTCCGCGCCACCGTCGCCGACATCGGCGGCCGCATCGCCCTCGTCTCGGTGAGCGGTGAGCTCGATCTCTACGTCGAGAGCGACCTTCGCGCGGCGCTGCAGTCGGCTGCCGACCTGGAGACGCCCACCGTCCTCGTCGACCTGAGCGGCGTGAGCTTCATGGACTCGACCGCCTGCGGAGTGCTCGTCGCCGAGGCCAGACAGCGCGCCCGCTACGGCTCCGACTTCGCGGTCGTCTCGAACGGGAACTTCGCGGCACGCGCGCTCGGGCTGGCGGGGATCGATCGGATCTTGCCCGTCTACCCGACGCTGCGCGCCGCCTTCGTCAGTCTTCTCCTGGAGCCGGTCGCGTGAGCGCGTCGGCGGCGAGGCTGGGCGTCGAGCGCGGGTCGCAAGCGCGACCGAGACTCGTCTTCTTCTACAGGCGGAACTCGGGGCGCTCGCGGCGGGTCGAGGGCTACCTGTCGCAGGTGCTGCAGCGGCGTCGCAACCACGAGTCGTTCCGGCTCCTACACGTCGACGTCGACGAGCACGCCGAGCTGGCCGAGCGCTTCCGCGTCGACGACGTGCCCACGATCGTGGTCGTCGAGGACAAGCGCGTCCGCGGCCGGCTCGCGAGCCCGCGCGGCTGCCGCGAGATCGAGGCACTGCTCGCGCCCTGGCTGCGCTAGCCGACTGACGGCACCCGGCGCGAGCTACGCTCGGGCCGTTGAGCGCTGACTCGATCCTGGTCGTCGACGACGACGCTGCGATCCGGCGCATGCTGACCCGCACGCTGGAGCGGGAGGGGTACGCGGTCGAGGTCGCCGGCGACGGCGGTGGGGCCCTCGCGGCGATCGAGCGCGCGGCCCCGGACCTGGTCGTGCTCGACGTGGCGATGCCGGGGCTGGACGGGCTCGCGGTCTCCCAGGCACTGCGCCGGCGCGGCCTCGCGATGCCGGTGCTGATGCTGACGGCGCGGGACGCCGTCGAGGACCGGATCGCAGGCCTCGACGCGGGGGCGGACGACTACCTCGTCAAGCCGTTCGCGTCGGGGGAGCTGCTGGCGCGGATCCGCGCGCTGCTGAGGCGCGGCCGCGAACCGGAGGAGCTGCTGGCGCACGGCGGGGTCGTGCTCGACGTCCAGGCGCGGAGCGCGCGACGGGGCGACCGCGAGCTCGCGCTCAGCCCGCGCGAGGCCGACCTGCTCGAGCTGCTGCTGCGCAACCGCGGGCAGGTGGTGACGCGCGAGCTGGCGGTCGAGCGCGTCTGGGGCGGGCGTGGGGCGGTCGGCTGGAACTCGGTCGACCGCTACGTCTCGTACCTGCGCGCGAAGCTCGGCGAGCCCGGGCTGATCGAGACCGTGCGCGGCGTCGGCTTCGTCCTCAGGTGAGCCGCCACTCGATCCGGATGCGCTCGGTCGCCGCGGCGGCCGTGGCGATCCTGCTCGCGGTCGCGCTCGCCGGCGTGGGTATCGACGTGCTCCTGTCGCGGCACCTGCACCACTCGCTCGACCACGTGCTCCGCCGGCGCGCCGTGGAGGTCTCGCAGCTCGCCGCCTCGGCGCCCGCGGTGCTGACGGCGCCCGGGTCGCTCGACTCGCCGGTCGGCGGGACCGACCTCTCGGTCGAGGTGCTCGACCGCCACGGTCGGCTCGTGGCGCGCTCGCTCTCCCTCGGCGGGCGCGTGCTCCCGGCGGCCGGCCTCGTCACCCGCGCCATCTTCGCGAACCGCTCCGGGTTCGGCGACGTCGAGAGCGGCGGCCAGCAGCTCCGCGTCTACACGGCGCCGCTGGCGGACGTCGGCGGCCCTGCGGGGGGCGGCGCGGTGGTCGTCGCGGCCTCGACGCACGACCTCGAGGAGACGCTTGCGAGCCTGCACCTGTTCGTGGTCGGCGCCGGTCTCGCGGCCGCGCTGCTCGGCGCGGCGGCCGTGGCGGTGCTGATGGGTCGCGCGCTGCGGCCGCTGCGGCAGCTGGCCGGCGCTGCCGGGGAGATCGAGCGCACCGGCGACGTGCGGCGGCGGCTGCCCGAGCCGGCCGCGCGCGACGAGGTGGGGGAGCTCGCGGAGACGTTGAACGAGATGCTCGCGAGCCTCGAGCGCTCCGGCGAGGCCGAGCGGCGCTTCCTCGCCGACGCGTCGCACGAGCTCCGCACGCCGCTGACCGCGCTGCTCGGCAACGTCGACTACCTCGCGCGGCACGGGCAGGACGACGAGGTGCTGGCCGAGGTCGTGGCCGACACGCGCCGCGTCGCGCGCCTCGCCGACGACCTGCTCGCGCTCTCGCGGGAAGAGGCGGCGGGGCCGCCGAGCGAGACGGTGCGCCTCGACGAGCTGGCGCGGGAGGCCTCCGGCGGCCGCGTGCGCGCCAGAGCCGACGGCCCGGTGCTCGTGCAGGGCGAGCGCGCGGCACTGGAGCGCGCGCTCGGGAACCTGATCCGGAACGCGGAGCTGTACGGCCCGCCCGGCGGCTCGATCGAGGTCGCGGCCGAGCAGGAGAACGGCCGCGCCCGGCTGACGGTCGCCGACGAGGGGCAGGGCCTTGCGCCGGGCGACGCAGTGCGCGCCTTCGGCCGCTTCTGGCGTGGCGGCGGCTCGCAGCCCGGCTCCGGGCTCGGCCTCGCGATCGTACGGGCGACGGCCGAGCGCCACGGCGGTCGCGCCTACGCCGACGGCGCGCGGTTCACGATCGAGCTGCCTGCTCTCAGAGAGGTCTCAGAGTTCGGGCGTACAAACGGGTCGACGCCGCAAGCGAAAGG
>DASSMZ010000165.1:0-7246 GCA_035688325.1 Gaiellaceae bacterium | reverse complement strand
CTGGATCTCACGGACGCCGGTCCGGACCGCGACTCCGACCGAGATCGCGGTCGAGCCCACGAGCACCCACGGCACCTTCGCGAGACGCGCGCCGCGCGCGAGCGCACGGAGGACGGGAACGGCGAGCACGATCACCCGCTGCACGTCTTCCGCAAGCGACTCGGTCTGTTCGTCGCGCGCGAGCAGGCGCCTCCCTTCCGCGGCCGAGGTGACCCGTGTGTCGGCGAGCAGGACCTCGTCGACCGCCCGGTCGACCAGCCTGACGACGGCGCGGACGAGCGCAGCTCCTGCTCTGGTCACTTCCGCACCCGCCTTCTTCCCGGCGCCGACCGAACGAGCGAGCGCGGATGCTTCGGTGTTAGCCGGCGATGTCGGCGTCGGCTCGCGTGACCTCTCCTTCGGGCGCATGGCAACGATCGTATTCGCCTCGAGAGGCGCTTCGAAACCCGGCGCGACCTAGTCGAGGAGCTGGCGGAGGATCCGTTCCTCCTCGGCGATCCAGCCGAAGTGACCGGCGCCGGGCAGGATCTCGAGGCTCTCGACGTCGAGCTGCGCGGCCATCCGCTGGACCGCGCTCGCCGGGACGTTGCGGTCGAGCTCGCCGCACCACATCCGGACCGGCACCGAGACCTCGCGGAGCTCGAAGCCCCAGTGCGTGACCAGCGCCCACGAGTCGTCGAACCAGCCCTGCGGCCCGTTCGCGAACGCCTCCCGGAGCGACTCGAGCACCACGGCGCGGAGAGCGGGCCGCCTCAGCATCTCCTGGTCGGCCGCCGGCGCATCCGCCATCACCACGTCGATCGCCGCGCCCGGGTCGGCCGCGAGCCGTGCCGCGGGCTCGGCGAGGAAGTCCTCCAGTCCGGCCCGGCCCTCCTCGACGGCCCGGCGAATCGCCTCGCGGTTGAGCTCGATCAGGTCGGCGGGATCGACGAGCTCCGTGGGGACGGAGCCGACTGCGAGACCGAGCGACCGGATCCGTTCCGGAGCGCGATGTGCCAGGGCCAGCGCGTGTGGGCCGCCGCCGCTGACGCCGAGGACGGCGAACCGCTCCCAGCCGAGCGCGTCCGCGACCGCGAGCGCGTCGTCCGCCGCCGACGCGACCGTCCGGCCCGCCTGCCCCGACGAGCGCCCGTAGCCGGGCCGGTCGAAGGTCGCGACGTACGCGCCGATGCGTTCGTACAGCTCGGGGTCGGAGCTGCGGGCGAGCCTCGACCCGGGTGTGCCGTGCAGCACCAGCAGCGGTCGGCCGCCGGGCCCACCCCAGGTCGCCCAGGCGACGGCGCGGCCGTCGGGTCGCTCGATCGCTCCGTCCGCCGGCACCCACGCATCCTCCCACGCCGGGACGACCGCAGCCGCACGGTTAGATTCCGGCCGTGGCGCCGCTGAGACTCACGCGCGTGCAGATCCTGGCGTTCCGGCGCCGCGTCGGCGCGCTCGACGAGCGGATGCCGATGGGGGAGGAGTCACTGCGGCGGTCGGCGTGGTCGGGCCTGCAGGACAGCATGCCGAGAGCGGCGCTGCTCTCGCTGCACGCCCGCGTCGAGGGCGTCGAGCCCTCCACGTGGGAGCATCCGTCGCTCGTCCAGCTCTGGGGACCGCGCTACAGCACCTACGTCGTGCCGAAGCGCGACTTCGCGCTGTTCTCGGTCGGGCGCCTGCCCGACAGCCCCAAGGGCAGGCAGCGCGCCGAGCGGCTGGCCGAGGCGATGCGCGCGCGGCTCGACGGCACGCGCATGACCGACCGCGAGCTCGGCCGCGCGATCGGCGTCGGCAACGCGATGCGGTACGCGGGCGCGACCGGCACGATCGCGATCCGCTGGGAGGGCGCACGGGCGCCGACGGTCTGGGCGGTTCCGGCTCCGGAGATCGATCCGGCCGACGCGTGCCGCGAGCTCGCGCGACGCTACCTGCACGTCTTCGGCCCGACGACCGCCGGCGGGTTCGGGCGCTGGGCCGGGATCTCGCGCAGCTCGGGCGCGAAGGCGTTCGCGTCGCTCGAACGATCGCTCCTGCCGGTCCGGACGCCGCTCGGCGACGAGTGGCTGCTCGCAGACGACGAAGCGGCCGTCCGAGCGCAGGCGACACCCGACGCGCCTGCGCGCCTGCTGCCGAGCGGCGACGCGTACTTCCTGCTCGACGGGCGCGAGCGCGAGCTGCTCCTGCCGCGCGCGGACCAGCGGGAGCGGCTCTGGACGACGCGCGTGTGGCCGGGGGCGCTGCTCGTCGACGGCGAGATCCGCGGCACGTGGCGCCGGGCGCGACACGTGGTGCGCGTCGACGCGTGGGCGCGCCTTTCGACGGAATCGCGCGACGCGGTCGAGGCCGAGGCCCGGGCGCTGCCGCTCCCGGGGCTCGAGCGCGAGATCGAGGTCGTGTGGGAGGCGTGAACGCGACGACGCACCCCGTCCGGCGCGTCCGAGCAGCCGGTTGAGGCTCGCCGACCTCAGCCGCCTCGCCGGTGAGCTCGACGGTGTCCTCGAGCGTCGTCGCGGCGGCCTGCTCGAGTGGCGGTATCGCGGCCGCCTGGTCGCGCGGCAGCTCGACGCCAGCCGTGTCGTCATCCGGGCGACGTTCGAGCTCCGGGACTTCCTGCTGTACTCGTTCCCGGAGACCTTCTCCGTTCCGGGCCGCTTCGCGAAGCACATGATGGTCGTCGCCGACCTCGAGCACGGAAACGCCGACGCCGTCGAAGATGCGGTGATCGCCGCCTGGGAGCTGCAGTCGGGGAAGTAGCGCACGGGCCCGTTCCCGCCCCGGCAAGGGGTAGCGTTCCGGTCATGCGGAAGAAGCGTCGCACGCTGCTCCTCCTGGCGTTCCTCGCCGAGCCGGTCGGGATGTGGCTGCGTGGCTACCCGGTCGGCGGGCGGCTCGTCGTCCGCTGCCGTCAGGGCCATCTGTTCACGACGATCTGGATCCCCGGCGTGTCGTTCAAGTCGCTCCGCCTGCTGTGGTGGCGCGTCCAGCGCTGCCCAGTCGGACATCACTGGTCGATCGTGACGCCGGTGCGGGAGTCCGAGCTGAGCGCACGCGAGCGGTTCCTCGCGGCGCGGCGCCGCGACACGCCGCTTCCGTGATCGCTGCCTAGGCATTGCCTAGTAAGCTTCGGCGTGTGCCGAAGCAGTTCTACAGCGCAAGCGAAGCCGCGAAGATGCTCGGGATCAGCCTCGACACCCTGCGCCGGTGGGATCGCGCGGGCCGAATCACGACCGCGCGGGACACCGGCAACCGGCGCATCGTGGCGGCGACGGAGGTGCGGCGGCTGCGCGGTGAGGGTGACGGGGCGCAGCTGAGCGCGCGTAACCGGCTGAAGGGGACGGTTGCGGACGTGAAGGTCGAGGGGCTGATCGCGCAGATCGAGCTCGTCGTCGACGAGCCCGCGCGCTTGGTCGCGATCGTGACCGCGGACGCGGTCGAAGACCTCGGCCTCAGGGTGGGCATGCCGGCGACGGCGGTGGTGAAGGCGACCTCGGTGATGGTGGAGCACTCGTGAGGCTCGCGCTCGCTGCCGCCGCCGCGCTCGCCGCCGTGGTCGCAGTAGCCGCGGCGACCGCCCGTACCGACACGCCGCGCGCGACGGTCTACGCCGCGGCGTCCCTCACCGACGCGTTCCCGAAGATCGCGCCGAACGCACGCTTCTCGTTCGGCGGATCGAACACGCTCGCCGCGCAGATCCGGCAAGGCGCGCCGGCCGACGTCTTCGCGGCGGCGAACGTGAAGCTGCCGTACGGGCTCTACGGCGACGGCTTCTGCTCGAAGCCGGTCGTGTTCACCCGGAACGCGCTCGTCCTGATCGTGCCGCGCTCGAACCCGGCGCACATCCGCGGCGTCTCCGGCGTGACGCGGAAGGGCGTCAAGCTCGTGATCGCGGACAAGGGGGTGCCGGTGGGGGACTACACGCTCCAGGTGCTCGCGAAGCTGAAGCTGAACGCGGCCCTGAGAAACGTCGTCAGCCGCGAGACGGACGTGCGCGAGGTGCTGGCCAAGGTCGCGCTCGGCGAGGCGGACGCCGGCTTCGTCTACTCGACCGACGCGAAGACGGTCCCGAAGAAGGTCAGGGTGCTCGCGATCCCGCCGCGCGGCCGGCCGAACGTCGAGTACGGCATGTGCGTCGTGCTCGCGAGCCACCAGAAGGACGCGGCCCGGCGGTTCGTCGGGCGCGTGCTCAGCCCGGCCGGGCAGGCGGTGCTCCGGGGCTACGGCTTCCTGCCGCGCAAGCCGTGAAGCGGGCGCTGCCGCTCGCGCTCGCGGCCGTCGCGTTCGCGTTCCTCGTCCTGCCGGTCGTGGCGATCTTCCTGCGCGTGCCGCCGGGCCACCTCCTGCACCAGCTGACGAGCCCGATCGTGACCGACGCGCTCGTCGTCAGCCTCAAGACCTCCGCGATCGCGCAGGCGCTGATCCTCGTCTTCGGCACGCCGCTCGCGTGGGTGCTCGCCAGCCGCCGCTTCCGCGGCCGCGCGCTCGCGATCACGCTGGTGGAGCTCCCGCTCGTGCTGCCGCCCGCGGTCGCCGGCATCGGGCTGCTGGCCGCCTTCGGCCACACCACCGGGCTGCTCCACACGAGCATCCCCTTCACCCAGACGGCGGTCGTCTTCGCCGTCGCCTTCGTGGCGAGCCCGCTGTACGTCCGGCAGGCGATTGCCGCCTTCGAGGCAGTCGACCCGAACCTCGTCGCGGCGTCGCGCACGCTCGGCGCCGGGCCCGGCCGCACGTTCTTCCGCGTCGTCCTCCCGCTCGCGCGCAACGGGCTCGCCGCCGGCGAGGCGCTGGCCTTCGCGCGCGGGCTCGGCGAGTTCGGCGCGACGATCATGTTCGCGGGCAGCCTGCAGGGCGTGACGCAGACGCTGCCGCTCGCGATCTACAGCGCCTTCGCGATCGACTTCGACACCGCGCTCGCGATGGGCGCGCTGCTCGTCGTCGTCAGCGCGCTGCTGCTCCTGTTCCTCAAGCTGGTGCTGTCGTGGCGACCCTCTCGGCCGACTTCGAGCTTCCTCTTCGCTCGTTCGCGCTGAGGCTCGCGCTCGAGGTCGAGCGGACGGTCGCGCTGGTCGGCCCGTCCGGCTCGGGCAAGAGCTCGGCGCTGCGCTCGATCGCGGGCCTCGCCCGGCCGCGCGGGCGGATCGCGCTCGGTGACGACGTCTGGCTCGACGAGGGGAGATGCCGGCCGCCCGAGGAACGGCGCGTGGGGCTCGTGTTCCAGGACTACGCGCTCTTCCCGCACCTGAGCGTCGAGCGCAACGTGGCGTTCGGCGGCAGGGAGCGAGTCGCGGAGCTGCTCGAGCGGTTCCGCATCTCACATCTCGCGGCAGCGCGGCCCGGCGAGCTCTCGGGCGGCGAGCGGCAGCGCGTCGCCCTGGCGCGGGCGCTGGCCCGGGATCCGGGCGTGCTGCTGCTGGACGAGCCGCTGGCGGCGCTCGACGCGCACACCAAGGACGCGGTACGCCGGGAGCTGCAGGAGCTGCTCGCGGAGCTCGGGCTGCCGGCTCTGGTGGTCACGCACGACTACGAGGATGCGGCGGCCCTGGCCGAGACGGTCGGCGTGCTCGTCGAGGGCGAGCTCCGGCAGCTCGGCTCGCCCGCGGAGCTGGTCTCGCAGCCGGCCGATCCCTTCGTGGCGTCCTTCACCGGCGCGAACCTGCTGCGCGGCGCCGTGCAGCTCGTCGACGACGGGCTGACCCGCATCCGGCTCGAGAGCGGCGAGGTCGTGTACTCCACCGACGAGGCGGACGGCGACGTGGGCGTGGTCGTCTACCCGTGGGACGTCTCGATCGGGCGTGTCCACGCGGACGACTCGGCGATGAACCTGATCCGCGGCGAGGTGACGTCGGTGTCGCAGGTCGGCAACCGCGTGCGCGTCCGCGTGGGCCCGCTGACCGCCGAGATCACGCAGGCATCGGTCGAGCGCCTCGGCCTCGCCCGCGGCGGGACCGTGTACGCGACGTTCAAGGCGACGGGCACACGGCTCGTCCCGCTCTCGCCGCCGCGTTAAGGCTCGGTTAACCGCCACGCCCCGCCCGAACCCGCGGCAACGCGCCCGCGTACTGCACGGGCGAGATGGCAGCGACGACTTCCCCGGCACGCGTCTCACGACACGGCTTCCTGGCCGCGGCCGCGCTCGCGGTGGGCGGGCTCGCCGGGGTCGGCGCGGGCCTGCGTGCCCTGGGCGCGCTCGCGTCGGCTTCGCCGGCCGGCGCCGCCCCGATCGACCTCGGGCCGCTGTCCGCGTTCCCGGAGGGGCAGTTCGTGGTCGCGACGTTCCTCTCCGACCCGCAGGCCGGCGAGGTCTCGCGGCGCTCGGCCTACGTCCGGAACAACGGCCTCGCCGGCAAGGTGCCGAGCTTCACCATCCTGTCGAGCCGCTGCACCCACGTCGGCTGCCCGACGCAGCCGAACGGGCCGCTCTTCACGCGCCGGCTGCGGGTCGTGGACGGTGCGAGCGGCGAGGTCTCGCTCCTGCCGACGCTTCCCGCAGCCGGCTTCGGCTGTCCGTGCCACGGCAGCCAGTTCGACGCCGAGGGCAACCGCACCGCCGGCCCCGCGCCGCGGGCGCTCGACCGCTACGACTTCTCGATCCGGAACGGGCGCCTCTGGCTCGGCGGGCTCTACAGCGTCAGCCGCGTCGACGGCGTCGGGGCGCGGGCGAGGATCCGGCGGTTCGGCCGGCACGGCGCCGGCGAGCCCGTGGACGGGCCGGAGTCGCTGCTGTACCCGTCCGACCCGCTCGCGTCCGGCTAGAGCTCGAGCGTCTGCGTCGCACCGAACGCCTCGAGGAAGCGGCGGTCGTGCGTGACGAGCACCGCCGCGCCCTCGTAGCTCTGCAGCGCGAGCTCGAGCTGCTCGATCGCCTCGAGGTCGAGGTTGTTCGTCGGCTCGTCGAGCACGAGCGCGTTCACGCCGCGCGCCGCCAGCAGCGCGATCGCGGCCCGGCTGCGCTCGCCGGGCGACAGCGAGCGGCCGGGGCGCAGGACGTCGTCCGCGCGGAGCGCGAACGTCGCGAGCAACGAGCGCGCCTCGCCCTGCGGGAGCCCGCCGAGCGCCACGAACCGGTCGAGCAGCCGCGCCTCGCCGGCGAACGGCCCCACGCCCTGCGGCAGCTCGCCCAGCACGGCGCCCGGGCCGAGCGAGCGGCGTCCGGAGGCGAGCGGCAGCTCTCCGAGCAGCGCCTTCAGCAGCGTCGTCTTGCCGGAGCCGTTCCGCCCGAGCAGCGCCAGTCGGTCGCCGTGGCGCAGCTCCAGGTCGACGGGACCGA
>DASSMZ010000149.1:0-4251 GCA_035688325.1 Gaiellaceae bacterium | reverse complement strand
GGCTTCGTGCACGTCAGCCTCGACATGGACGTGCTCGACCCTGACGTCGCGCCGGGAGTCGGCACGCCCGTGCGCGGCGGCCTCTCCTACCGCGAGGCGCATCTCGCGTTGGAGCTGGTGGCCGAGGCCGGCGTCCTCAGCTCGCTCGAGGTGGTCGAGGTGAACCCGATCCTCGACCGCGAGAACCAGACCGCGAAGCTGGCCGTGGAGCTGGTCGCGAGCGCCCTCGGCGCCCGCATTCTGTGACACGCGCGAGAAACTTTGCCCCCGGGGTCCCCCCTCGTGCTTCCCCCTACAGTCAGCGTATCGGCGAACCGCTCACGCGTGTGATACGGAGCTGTGACGAATGAGGAACGTCTCGACGAGGTCCGCCGTCTCCTCGTAGGCGTCCCAGTAGACGATGTGCCCTCCGGGCACGCCGACGATCTCGATCTGGTCGAGCTCTCGCGCGTACTCCTCGAGCTGTTCCTCGCGGACGAGCCCGAACTGCTCCGCGTGCACCAGTAGCGCCGGGATGCCGGCGAGCACGGTCGGCGGCGGCGGCTCACGGCAGATCTCGCCGTACATCGCCGCCACCGCGGCTCGCGCGAACTGCCAGCGCAGCCGTCCGTCCGACGACGGGACGAGCTGGGCGTGCGCGTCCTCCTCGACGAACGCCCGCGGCGTCGGCGCGCCGCTGGCGAGCCGCGCGTCGACAGCCTCGTCGATCGACGTGAACGCGTGGTCCTTCGCCGACTCCTGCGCGAAGTCGAGCCCGACGTGCGGGAGGATCTGGATCGCGGGGTCGAGCAGCACCGCTGCCGTCAGTCGCATCGGCTCGCGGGCGGCGAGCTCGAGCACCAGCCGGCCGCCGAAGCTGTGCCCGAGCCAGGCGCACGGCCCGACGCCGAGGTCGTCGACGGTCTCGAGCAGGTCGTCGAGGTGCGTCTCGAGGTTCCACGGCGGCTCCCACTCCGACAGCGCGTGCCCGCGCAAGTCCGGCGCGAGCACGCGGAAGCGCGCCGACAGCCGGTCCTCCGCCAGCTTGCGGAAGCGCCGGCCGTGCGCCGAGACGCCGTGGACGCACACGATCGGCGGTGCCGCCGCTTCGCCCCACTCGTGCACGTACAGCCGCATCGGCGTCAGACTAGCCCGGCGTGCTCGGCGTCCTCTACGACATCCACGGCAACCTGCCGGCGCTGGAGCCGGTGCTCGAGGACGCGGGCGAGCTCGGCGTCGAGCGCTGGCTGCTCGGCGGCGACTACGGCACGCCCAGCCCGTGGCCGCTCGAGACGCTCGACCGGCTGCGGCAGCTGCCGGACGCGACCTGGATCAGGGGCAACGGCGAGCGCTGGCTCCGCGAGCCGCCGGAGGATCGGCCGGAGGTGATGCGCTCATACGCGCTCTTCGCAGGCGGGCTGCCCCCGGAGGTGGTCGACCGGCTCTACAGCCTGCCCCCGCAGGCCGAGGTCGACGGCGTGCTCTTCGTGCACGGGTCGCCGCTCTCCGACGTCGAGAGCTTTTCGCCCGAGCCCGAGCCGGGCGAGGAGCGGCTGCTGGCGGGCGTGCACGACCGCCTCGTCGTCTTCGGGCACAGCCACCAGCAGTTCCGGCGCCCGGGGCCCGACGGCACCGAGCTGCTCAACCCGGGCAGCGTCGGCATGCCGCTCGACGGCGACGCGCGCGCGGCCTGGGCGACCTTCGACGGCGACTTCGCGTTCCGGCGCACCGAGTACGACGTGCAGCGTGCGGCCGACGCCTACCGCGGCATGGGCGGCGACTTCGGCGAGTTCATGGCCAACCGGATTCTGCGCGGCTCGGACTAGGCGGCTACGCGAGCGACGCCTCGAGCGAGATCTCGACGCCGCCGAGGGCGTTCGAGACCGGGCAGCCCTCCTTGGCCGCCTGCGCCGCCTGCTGGAACTCGGCGTCGTCGATTCCGTCGACCTCGCCGCGCAGCGTCAGATGCATCCTGGTGATGCGGAAGCCGGCGTCGGTCTGGTCGAGCGTGGCGACGGCGTCGGCCTCGAGGCGCGTCGGCGGGTGTCCCGCCTGCGCGAGTCCGTTCGCGAGCGCCATCGAGACACAGGTGGCGTGCGCCGCCGCGATCAGCTCCTCGGGGCTCGTCTTGCCGCCGGCCTCGGGCTCGAACCGCGACGCGAAGGTCACGGCCTGGCCGGTGATCGTGCCGCTGCTCGTCAGGTCGAAGCTGCCGTTGCCGCTGCGCAGGTCGCCTTCCCAGGTGGCGTGAGCGTGTCGTTCGACTGCCATCGTCCTCCCTTCGGTCGTCTGCCGAGGGGCCGAGGCTATCGGGCCGCGGCTCAGTGCTGGTGGCACCAGCGGCCGCCGCGGGCGAGCCGGTCCAGGATGGCGTTCTGCTGGCGCTCGTACGCTTCGTCGGCCGAGTTGCCGCGGCGGTAGTCGTGCAGGCCGGCGACCGTCGACTGGACGTCCGGCGTCACACCGGGGCCGATCATCGTCACGCGGTACTCCGAGCCGTTGCCTGGCGGGCGGCCGTCGTACCGGTAGAGGCCGGCGCAGAAGACGCCGGTGGGGCGATGCGGGAGAAAGGCGTTCACACGACGCCAGCCGGCGCCGTAGCGCGACCCGAACGTGTCGAGGTAGAGCAGCCGCCCGTAGCCGTCCGTCGGCGCGCCGCGCGAGGTGCTGGCGAAGCCGAAGACCGGCTTGCCCAGGTAGGTCGACCGGCCGAACACCTCGTGCCAGCGCCCGGCGTAGATCCAGTCGGCGTGCAGCTCGATCTGTGCGACGGGCGTGCTCCAGTGCGAGACGCGGATCGAGTATGCGTGCTGGCGCGCCGTCCAGGGAAGGACGCCGAAGTTCGGCTGGTCGACCATCCACTCCTGGACGGCCCAGTAGGAGCCGTTCGGCGCTTTGCAGGCGGCGACGAGGAACGGCAGGCTCGGCCCGTCGTACGGGGTGCACGCGCTGCTGAAGCGTTTCCAGAGCCCGCGGCCGCCGCTGTAGTCCAGCCGGAACCGCACCTGGCGGATGTAGGGATTCGGCTGGCGCGCGTTCACCGCGCCGCTCACGAGCACGTGCCGCCCAGAACCGCTCTTCGAGTAGTAGACGATCGCCCGGTCGCCGCCGTCGACCTTCAGCGTCACGGGTACGCGCCCGCGGACGATGTCGACGAACTGGCTCGCCTGCGCGGCGGGCGGTAGCACGACGGCCAAAGCCGTCACGGCGATGATGGCGGCTCGGTTGTTGCCCATGACCGCGGGGCGACATGCAAGCACAGATCAGCCGCGCGCGTTTTCCTCGCCGGAATCCTTGGGCCGGTAGTAGCGCGTTCCCTTCAGCGGCTCCGGCAGGTGGTCGACCTCGAAGCCACGCGGGTCGTCGTGCGGGTAGACGTAGCCCTCGCCGCGGCCGAGCTTCCTCGCGCCGAAGTAGTGCGTGTCGCGCAGTGCGTCGGGCGGGCGTGTCTGGCCGAGCTCGCGCACGTCGGCGGTCGCCTCCTCGAGGGCGACGTAGGAAGCGTTCGACTTCGGCGCCTGCGCGAGGTAGATCGCCGCCTGGGCGAGGTTCAACCGCGCCTCCGGCAGGCCGACGTGCTCGACCGCCTGCGCTGCCGCGACCGCGACGAGCAGCGCGCGCGGGTCGGCGTTGCCGATGTCCTCGGAGGCGAGCACGATCATCCGCCGCGCGAGGAAGCGCGCGTCCTCGCCGCCCTCGAGCATGGCGGCCAGGTAGTAGACCGCGGCGTCGGGATCCGAGCCGCGCATCGACTTGATGAAAGCCGAGATGAAGTCGTAGTGCGCGTCGCCGCCCTTGTCGTAGACGAGCGGCCGCTTCCGGGCCGCGTCCTCGACGTGCTGCTCGTCCACCGGCGCGCCCTCCGCGCGTGCGGTCTGGACCGCGAGCTCGAGGATGTTCAGCGCGTTGCGCGCGTCGCCGCCGGCCCGTCGGGCCACGAGCGCCGCGACCTCGTCCGGCACATCCGCCTCGAGCGTCCGGATGCCGCGTCCCACGATCTCGCGCAGCTCGTCCTCGCCGAGCGGCTCGAGCTCGTAGATCTGGCAGCGCGAGAGGAGGGCCGAGTTGACCTCGAAGTACGGGTTCTCCGTCGTCGCGCCGATCAGCGTCACGAGGCCCTCCTCGACCGCGGGCAGGAGCGCGTCCTGCTGCGCCTTGTTGAAGCGGTGGATCTCGTCGAGGAAGAGGATCGTCCGCCGGCCGTTCGCGCCCAGCCGCTCGCGCGCCCGCGCGAGCACCTCACGGACGTCCTTGACGGTGGCGGAGACCGCC
>DASSMZ010000140.1:0-2108 GCA_035688325.1 Gaiellaceae bacterium | reverse complement strand
GGAGGTGTTCATGCGCCGCCCGGGCCAGGCGCTCTCGCGCCTGCAGCTGCTCGAGAGCGCGTGGGACCTCGCGTACGAGAGCCGCTCGAACCTCGTCGACGTGTACGTCCTCTACCTGCGGCAGAAGATCGACCGGCCGTTCGGCCGCCACGCGCTCGAGACCGTGCGCCACGTCGGCTACCGGCTGCGCGAGGACGGCGGATGAGCCGGCTGCCGATCCGCGTCCGCTTGACGCTCGCCTTCACGCTCGTGATGGCGGTCGTGCTCGCGGCGATGAGCTTCTTCGTCTACGTCCGCGTCGGGAGCACGCTGCTCGCGTCGATCGACCAGAGCCTGCGCGGGCAGACCGTCGACGTCGCGCACCTCGACCGCGGGCGGCTCGACCTGGACGCGGCGGCGGGCGGCGGAATCGCGCAGGTGCTCCGCCCCGGCGGGCGCGTGCTCTCGTCCGATCCGCCCGGGCTGCCGCTCCTGCTGCCGGCAGAGACGGTGGGGCGCGTCGCCGCAGGGAACGGCTTCCTGCGCTCGCAGCACCTGCCGGGCCTGAAGGAGCGCTGGCGCGTGCTGGCCGAGCCGACGACCGTGCGCGGGGAGCCGGCCGCGCTCGTGGTCGCGAGGTCGTTCGCCGCGCGCGACGAGACGCTCGACCACCTGCTCGGCGAGCTGCTGGTCGCCGGGCCGCTGGCGCTCCTGCTCGCGGCCGTCGCCGGCTACGGCCTCGCCGCGGCGGCGCTGCGCCCGGTCGAGGCGATGCGCGCCCGCGCGGAGGCGATCTCGGCCTCGACGCCGGGAGCACGGCTGCCCGAGCCGAAGGCGCGGGACGAGATCTCCCGGCTGGCCGAGACCTTGAACGAGATGCTCGCGCGGCTCGAGGCCGCCTTCGCCCACGAGCGGCGGTTCGTCGCGGATGCCAGCCACGAGCTGCGGACGCCGCTCGCCTTGCTGAAGACCGAGCTCGAGGTCGCGCTGCGCCGCCGCCGCACCCGCGAGGAGCTCGAGCAGGCGCTGCGCTCGGCGTCGGAGGAGACCGACCGCCTGACGCGCCTCGCCGAGGATCTGCTGCTGATCGCGCGCTCCGACGCCGGCGGCCTCCCGACCAGGCGCGAGCGCGTCCCGGCCGCCGAGGTGCTGGACACGGTCGCCGAGCGCTTCGCCGGCGTCGCCGGCGAGCACGGGCGAGCGGTGGAGGTGCTGCCGCCGAACGGCCTCCTGCTCGACGCCGACCCGGTGCGGCTCGAGCAGGCGCTCGGCAACCTGGTCGACAACGCGCTCGCCCACGGCGGCGGGCGCGTCCTGCTGTCGGCCCGGGCGCAGGAGGGCCAGGTCGAGCTGCACGTCGAGGACGAGGGCCCCGGCTTCCCCCCCGAGTTCATCGCGTCCGCGTTCGACCGCTTCAGCCGCTCGCCGAAGGCGCGCACCGGACGCGGCAGCGGCCTCGGCCTCTCGATCGTCGAGCTGATCGCCCGCGCCCACGGCGGCGAGGTCGGCGCCCGGAACCGGGTTTCTGGCGGCGCGGACGTCTGGATCGCCGTCCCGCGCGATTCTTAGGCGCTCTTCAGCGCCCGCTCATCGACCTCTCATCTCCCCTCGCCACCCTGGCCGAATGCAGGAGTTCCGTCCCGACCCTCGCGCGCGGACCAGAGACCTGGGCCTGGCGCGCCTGCGGCGCTCGACGCGGTACTCGATCTTCGGCGCGACGGTGCTGGCGGGCGGGTTCGCGGGGCTCGCCGCGCACGCGAACCCCGGCCACAAGGCGCCAGCGGCCGCGGCGGCCGCGCCGAGGAGCCGTCCTGCGAAGACGTCCGCGCGGCCCTCGGCTCCGGTGGCGCCCGAGCAGGCGACGGAGACGCCCACGCCGGCCCCGCCTCCGCCTCCGGCACCCGCGGCTCCGGCTCCGGTCACGACGTCCGCGCCGCCCGTCGTCACCACCGGCGCCACGTGATCGCCGAGCTCGCGTCCGGGTCGTTTCCGGCGCTCGGGACGACGGCCTTGGTGTGCGTGTCGGAACCCGCCGGCCTTCCCGCCGCCCAGGAGGCGCTCGAGCGCGAGCTCGCCGCCGTCGACCTGTCGTGCAGCCGCTTCCGCGACGACTCCGAGCTCGTGCACCT
>DASSMZ010000134.1:0-5707 GCA_035688325.1 Gaiellaceae bacterium | reverse complement strand
GTGCTCGTCGGGGTGGTGGTCGGCGGCATCGACCGCCTGTGGACGGCGACGCTCGGCGGGTTCACGATCGGGTTCGCCTGGGGCGTGATCAACGGCCTGCTCCCGACGGACAAGACCGTGTACCTGCCCTCCGCGGTGTTCACGCTCGTGATCATCGTGCTGCTGCTGCGGCCGGCGGGGCTGTTCAACTGGGGCCGCCACGCGGCGGCAGAACGCGTATGACGAGGTGGCTCGACGGGCTCGTGCAGCTGGGCGGACCGGTGCTGCTCGTCGTCGCGGTCGGGCTCGCGTCGACCACGGTCTCGGCTGCCAACCAGGTCTACTTCCTGAACGCGCTCGTCGCGGTCGCGATCGTGGTCGCCATCTACGTGTTCGTCGGCAACTCGGGCGTGCTCTCGTTCGGGCAGATCTCGTTCGTCGCCGTCGGTGCCTTCGCCGCGGGCGTGATGACGGTGCCGCTCGACTCGAAGAAGGGCGTCCTCACGACGCTGTTCCCGCTCCTGCGCGACCACACGATCGGCGACGTGCCCTCACTGCTGCTCGCGGCGGCGCTCGGCGGGCTGTTCGCGTTCGTCGTCGGCCTGCCCCTGATGCGGCTGAGCGGGCTCGCGGCCGGGATCGCGACCTTCGCGGTGCTGGAGATCACGCACAACGTCCTGCAGCAGTGGACGAAGATCGGCCCCGGTGCGACGACCCTCTCACTCGTGCCCGAGACGACGGGGCCGCTGCAGGGGACGCTCGGCGCGATCGTCGTCATCGCCGTCGCGTTCGGCTACCAGCGCAGCAGGCTCGGGCGGAAGCTGCGGGCGACGCGCGAGGACGCGGCGGTGGCGTCAGGCGTCGGCATCGGCATCCACCTCCAGCGACTGTGGGCGTTCACGCTCTCCGGCGCGTTGGCGGGCTTCGCCGGGGCGTTGCTCGTGCACCAGCTCGGGTCGATCACGACCGAGCAGGTCTTCCTCGAGCTGACCTTCCTGACGCTCGCGATGCTCGTCATCGGCGGCCTGACGAGCCTCTGGGGAGCGGTCGTCGGTGCGCTCGTCGTCAGCGGGCTCGACTCCTTCCTGAGCCAGGCCGAGCAGGGCGTGCACGTCCTCGGCTTCAAGCTCGACCTTCCGAGCGGGTCGCGGCTCGTGTGTCTGGGCGCGATCATGGCGCTCGTGCTGATCCTGCGCCCATCCGGCCTCACCGGCGGCCGCGAGCTGCGGCTGCCGCGCAGGTGGACGAGCCGGTGAGGGTCTGCATCGTCGGCTGCGGCGCGGTCGGGTCGCTCTTCGCCGCGAACCTCGCGCAGCTTGACGACGTCGAGGTGTGGGCCTACGACCTCGCGCGCGAGCACGTGGACGCCATCAACGAGAACGGGCTGCGGCTCTCCGGCGCCGGCGACGTGGTCGGGCGCGTGCGCGCGACGGCGGACGCCGCCGAGCTTCCGCCGTGCGACTTCGGGATCGTCGCGACCAAGGCGATGCACACGGCGGGCGCCGTCGCCGCGACCGCGCACGCGTTCGCGGAGGGCTCGGTCGCCTCGGTCCAGAACGGCGTCGGCAACGAGGAGGCGATCGCCGAGCACGTGGTGCGCGTCATCCGTGGGACGACCTTCCCGGCGGGCCGGCTGCTCGAGCCGGGCCACGTCCAGTGGGACGTGAAGGGGGAGACGACGCTCGGCCCCTTCGAGCCGAGCCCGGCGGCGCGGCAGGAGATCGAGCGTCTCGCCGACGCGTGCACGCGCGCTGGGCTGCCGACGGAGACGGTCGCCGACGCGCGCGGGCCGCAGTGGCGCAAGGTGATCTTCAACGCGGCCACGAACCCCGTCGGGGCGCTCACCGGGCTCACGCACGGCCGGGTCTGCGAGGACGCCGCGCTGCGCGCGCTCGTCTCCGGGCTGGTCGACGAGGGGAAGGCGGTTGCGGCCGCGCAGGGAATCGTCCTCGACGCCGATCCGGAGGAGCTGATCGACCACGCCGCCCGCCCGGACGTGGCCTACGACCACAAGGCCAGCATGCTGCAGGACGTGGAGGCGCGGCGCGCGACCGAGATCGACTACCTGAACGGCGGGATCGTCCGCTTCGGGCGCGAGCACGGCGTGCCGACGCCGCTGAACGAAGGGATACTCGCGCTCGTGAAGGGACTGGAGCGGTCGTGGGCGTGAGCGCTGGGGACGTCGAGCGGCGCTACGCGAACGTGCGAGCGGCGCTGGAGCGCGACGGGCTCGACGCGGCGCTCGTGTGCGGCAGCGAGTACACCGGCTTCGAGGGCGCGGTCACCTACCTGTCCGGCTTCCAGATCGTGCACCGCTACGCCTACGTCCTGCTGCCGCGCGAGGGCGAGCCGGCGATCGTCTTCCCGAGCGAGGCCCGTTACGTCGGCGAGCACGGCACCAGCTGGATCGACGAGCAGGTGTTCGCCGAGCGGCCGGGCGACTGGCTCGCCGACCGGCTCCGCGGCCGGCGCGTCGGGGTCTACGGGCTCGACTACGTGATGGCGCCGCGCGACTTCGCCGCGCTCGAGGGCGCGTGCGAGCTCGTCGACTGGGACGTCGCCTTCGACCACGCGCGGGCAGTCAAGAGCGACGAGGAGCTCGAATCGGTGCGCGACAGCGTCCGGATCAACACCGAGGGGTTCCACGCCTTCCGCCAGGCGTACGCCCCGGGCCGCAGCGCCGCCGAGGTGCTCGCGCCGGCCGAGGAGCTGTTCGTCGCCGCGGGCTGCGGGCGGCTGACGATGAACATGGTGCTCGTCGGCGCCGAGTTCGCGATCGCGCGGGCGGAGACGACGCTCGGCGAGTTCTGCATCCCGTCGCTCGAGATCGCCGGTCCCGGCGGGTACTGGGTCGAGGTCTCGCGCGCGCTCGGCACGCCGAACGACGAGGTGCGGCGCATGAACGAGGCCTACGACGAGTACTTCGAGGCAGCCAGGGACGCCCTGCGGCCCGGGAACACGGCGCACGACGCGCACCGCGCGGTCTCGAAGGGGTTCGTGGACCGCGGCTACAAGCTCGGCCACGTCACCGGGCACTCGATCGGGATGACGATGATCGAGTTCCCGAAGATCGGCGAAGGGGTCGAGACGGAGCTGCGCGAGAACATGGTCTTCTCGATGCACCCGCACGCGATCGCCGAGAACGGGCACGACTGCCTCTACATGCAGGAGACCTGGCTGGTCGGCCCCGACGGCGGCGTGCCGCTCTCGGGCCTGCCCAGCCGGATCTACTGACTCGGGGGACTGGGGCTACGCCGGGGCCGGCAGGCCCTCGATCGCCTGGAGCGCGCGGGTCATCTCCTGCTCGTCGAGCGCGACGTCCACGAGCTTGCCGGCGAGGTAGTTGTCGTACGCGGCCAGGTCGAAGTGGCCGTGGCCGGACAGATTGAAGAGGATCGTGCGCTCAAGCCCCTCCTCGTCGGCGGCCTTGGCTACCTGGAGGGCGCCGTGGATCGCGTGGGCCGCCTCGGGCGCCGGGAGGATCCCCTCGCTTCCGGCGAAGGCGAGAGCCGAGGCGAAGACGTCGTTCTGGAGGTATGCCTCGGCCCGAATCAGGTCGTCGCGGACGAGCTGCGAGATCAACGGCGCGACGCCGTGGTAGCGCAGCCCGCCGGCGTGGATCGGGGCAGGCACGAAGTCGTGCCCGAGTGTGTGCATGGCCACCAGCGGCGTCAGCTTGCTCGTGTCGCCGAAGTCGTAGGCGAAGACGCCGCGCGTCAAGGTGGGGCACGCCGCGGGCTCGCAGGCGAGCACGTCGAGGTCCCGTCCGGCGATCTTCTCGCGCAGGAACGGAAACGCCAGGCCGGCGAAGTTCGACCCGCCGCCGACGCAGCCGATGACCACGTCGGGGAACGCGCCCGCCAGCTCCATCTGCGCAAGCGCTTCCTGTCCGATCACGGTCTGGTGCAGCAGGACGTGGTTGAGGACGCTTCCGAGCGAGTAGGCGGTGTCGTCGCGCCCGGCGGCGTCTTCGACGGCCTCCGAGATCGCGATGCCGAGGCTCCCCGGCGAGTCGGGATGCTCCGCCAGGATCGCCCGTCCCGACTCGGTGTCCTCGGAGGGGCTCGGCACGATCTCCGCGCCCCAGGCCTTGATCATCGAGCGCCGCGCGGGCTTCTGCTCGTACGACACCCGCACCATGTACACCTTGCACTCGAGCCCGATCAGCCTGCAGGCGAACGACAGGGCGCTACCCCACTGGCCGGCGCCGGTCTCCGTTGCCAGCCGCGTCCGGCCCTCCTGCTTGTTGTAGTAGGCCTGCGCGACGGCCGTGTTCGGCTTGTGGCTCCCGGCCGGGCTGACGCCCTCGTACTTGTAGAAGATCCTGGAGCCGGTGCCGATCGCTTCCTCGAGCCGTCGGGCGCGGTACAGCGGCGTCGGGCGCCAGAGGCTGTAGATGTCGAGCACGTCGTCCGGGATCGCGATCTCGGGCTCGGCGCTGACCTCCTGGCCGATCAGCTCCATCGGGAAGAGGGGCGCCAGGTCGTCGGGCCCTACGGGTTCGCCGGTGCCGGGGTGCAGCACCGGCTGCGGCGCCGTCGGCAGGTCGGGCGCGATGTTGTACCAGCGGCGCGGAAGCTCGGTCTCGTCGAGGAGGAACTTCGTCTGGCTCCGTGCTCGGCTGCGCGCCTGGTGCACGTCTCCGAGGATAGAGCGTCAGCCGCCGCGCTGCAGCCCGACCGGCTCGAGCAGCTCGCGGTTGCGAGCGAGCGCGGCGAGGACGGCGTGGACGTCCTCGGCCGTGTTGTAACAGTGCGCCGACACGCGCAGGTTGTCGTCGCGAGACGAGGTCACGATGCGCTCCTCGGCGAGCGCCGCGACCAGCGCGTTCACGTCCGTCGACGCGATGCAGACGAGCGCGCCCGACCGCTCCGGCTCGGCCGGGGTGACGACGCGGCCGCCGAGCTCCTCGACGCCGTCCCGGAGTAGCGCGTTCAGCTCGCGGACGTGCGCCTCCGTTTCCGCGATGCCGATCTCCTGCATCAGCTCGATCCCGGCGATCGCGGCGTAGGTCGACGGGACCGGCGGCGTCCCGGCCTCGAACCGGCGTGCGGTCGGCGCGGGGGAGTAGTCGTGGATGTCCATCTCGAAGATGTCACGGTCGGCGAACCAGCCGGTCGCGGTTGGCTCGATCTGCTCGACGAGCTCCCGCCGGCAGTAGAGGAAGCCGAGGCCGGCCGAGCCGAGCAGGTACTTGAGCACGCCGGCGGCGAGGAAGTCGCAGCCGAGCGCGCGGACGTCGATCGGCAGCGAGCCGACGGTCTGGTAGGCGTCGACGAGCGCCAGTGCGCCGCGCTCGTGGGCGAGGCGGGCGACCCCCTCGACGTCGAGCCGCCCTCCGTTGCGGAAGCAGACGTGCGTCGTCGCCACGAGCGCCGTGCGCTCGTCGATCGCGTCGGCGAAGCGCTCGAGCGGGATCGTCCCGTCGGCCTCGGCCGGGACGTGGACGACCCGCACCCCGCGGCGCTCCTGCGCGTGCCAGATCTGACCGATCGTCGGGAACTCGAAGTCGCTGACGACGACGGTGTCGCGGCCCCGGTCGAAGCGCAGCCCGCTGGCGAGCGCGCTGACGCCGGCCGAGACGGACGTCGTGATCGCGATCTCGTCCTCGTCCGCGTTCACGAGCGAGGCGACGGCGGCGCGCACCGCCTCGAGCCGCCCGACCCAGTACTCCCACGGCGCGCCGTGCTCGTCCCAGTCGTCGAGATAGTGCGCGTAGGCCTCGCGC
>DASSMZ010000014.1:0-2878 GCA_035688325.1 Gaiellaceae bacterium | reverse complement strand
GTCTGCTGGTGCGCGAGCACCTTGCGCTTCACGCGCTGGAGCGCGTTGTCGATCGTCTTCGTGTCGCAGCCGAGCCGCTCGGCCATCGTCTCGTACGACTCGCCCTCCAGGTACAGCTTGAGGGCGTCCGCCTCGAGCTTCGAGAGGCCGGAGCCGAGCGTGAAGACGAGGCTCTGCAGCTCCTCGGTCGAGATCACGCATACCGACGGGTCGTCCACGGACGGCCCGGGGAGCGCGTCGCCGAGCGTACAGTCGCCGTCCGACTCCTGGCCGGCCGGCGTGTGGCTGAACGAGACGTAGCTGTTCAGCGGCGCGTGCTTGTACCGCGTCGCGGTCTTGATCGCGGTGATGATCTGCCGCGTCACGCACAGCTCCGCGAAACTGCGGAAGGACGACTTCTCGGGACTGAAGTCGCGCACGGCCTTGTAGAGGCCGATCAGCCCTTCCTGGATCAGGTCCTCGGCGTCGCCGCCGGCGAGGAAGTACGAGCTCGCCTTCAGGCGGACGAAGCCGGCGTAGCGGCGGATCAGCTCGTCGAGCGAGCGCTGGTCGCCGTTGCGGGCGCGCATGACCAGCTGCAGGTCGGCGAGCTCACGCTGGAGCTTCTGCGGCGAGTAAAGGGTCTGTGCTGTGCGAGCGGGCACGGCTCCCCCTCGGTCGAGGACGGTGAGCTGACCAAGCCTCACCCTGAGGTTGAGGTGGAAAATAGCAGGGTCCCAGCACGTTTACAAGACCTTGCTAGTTATCCGACTTAACCGGACCCTTGCCCTCGCCTCAGCTTCTCCAGGCGTTTTCGCGTCTCTTCGTCCACACGATCGCGTAGCTGCGATCGGCCCGGGTCCTCGTGCACGGGCTGCTCGAGGTCCTGCAGGAAGGTTCGCGAGCTTCGCTTCTGTACCTCCTGGCCCGACGTGCCCCTGATCGCGGTATCGGACGAGACGAGGCAGACGACCTCGACTCCACGGTGCTCGGCCGCGAGCCGCTCGAGCAGTGCATCGGCGTGGTCTGCGTAGCGCACCTCGAGCGGCCCGTGCACCCGTTCCTCGCCGACGCCGTCGAACACGACGACGCCGCGGGCGCCGCTCAGCGCGACGAAGCTGGCCAGCCGGTCGACGAGCTCGCGCGGGTCCTCGATCTCGCCCGCGTGCAGCAGGTTGTAGCCGTCGAACAGGTACAGGGTCGGCTCAGCCACTGCGCTGACGTCTAGCCTCGTAGAGCAAGAGCGCCGCGGCGACGCTCACGTTCAGCGACTCGACCTGCCCGTGGAGCGGGATCGAGAGGGCGTCGTCGCAGGTGCGGCGCACGAGCGGGCGCAGCCCCTTGCCTTCGGCGCCCAGCACGAATACGGCGCCGCCCGACAGGTCGGCCTCCCACAGCGACGTCTCGGCGTCGCCGGCAGCCGCCCAGATCCAGAGGTGCGGCGCCTTGATCTCGCCGAGGTAGCGGGCCAGGTTCTTCACCACCGCCACCGGCACGTGCTCGACGGCGCCGGCCGAGGCACGCGCGACCGCCGGCGTGACCCGGGCCGAGTTGTGCGCCGGCAGGACGACGCCGTCCGCGCCGGCGCCGTCGGCGCTGCGGATCACGGCGCCGAGGTTGCGCGGGTCGGTGACCGAGTCGAGCACCGCCAGCAGTGGCGCCTCGCCGGCCGCCAGCTCGTGCGCGTCGGCGTAGCGGTACGGCTCGACGCGCGCGAGCACGCCCTGGTGATCCTGCGTGCCCGCCTCGGCCGTGAGCTCGCGCTCGGCCTTCGTCTGCAGCCGCACGCCCGCCTCGGCCAGCCACGGCTCGGCCTTCTGCGCGCGCTGGGTCGCCCACAGCTCGACCACCTGACGAGGGCCGCGCAGCGCCTCCCGCGCGGGCCGGCGCCCGTAGACGAGGTCCGACGTCACCGCCTGGGGACGAGCTGGTACCCGGGCTCGGCGTCGACGTCGCGGACCTCCCAGCCGGCGGCGGCGATCTCGTCTCGGAGGCGGTCGCTCGCGGCGAAGTCCTTCCGGGACCGCGCCTCGAGTCGCGCCCGTGCGAGCTCCTCGAGCGCCGCCGGCGCCGCCTCGCCCTCCGCGAGCGACTCGAGGCCGAACACCTCGAGCCCGCGCCGCAGCAGGTCGTGGTCGCGCCAGCCGTGCAGCACGGCCAGCGCCTCCGGCGTGTTGAAGTCGTCGTCGAGCGCGCCCGCGAAGGCCTCCCAGTCGCCGCCCTCGATCGAGTCGTTGCGGAAGACGTTGCGGAAGCTCTCGGCCTGCGCCGCCGCCTGCTCGAGCACCTCGTCCGAGTAGTCGATCGGCTTTCGCCAATGGCCGCCGAGGAAGTAGACGAGTAGCGTCTCGCGCCCCCACTCGTCCAGCGCCTGCCGCAGCGAGACGATGTTGCCGAGCGACTTCGACATCTTCTCGCCGGAGAGCCGCAGCATGCCGTTGTGCATCCAGAGCTGCGCGAAGGGGTGGCCGAGCGCGCGCGACTGGGCGACCTCGTTCTCGTGGTGCGGGAACACGAGGTCGATCCCGCCGCCGTGGATCTCGAAGACGGGCCCGAGGTGCGACTCCGCCATCGCCGAGCACTCGATGTGCCAGCCGGGCCGGCCGCGACCCCAGGGCGAGTCCCACCACGTGTCCTCGCCCTGCTTGTGGCCCTTCCAGAGCGCGAAGTCGCGCGCGTCCTCCTTGCGCTCGGCCTCCTCGGGCTCCTCGGACGGGTTGCGCGTCGCCTCCTCGTCGCCGTGGCGACCGGAGAGCCGGCCGTAGTCCGAGAAGGTCGAGACGCGGAAGTAGACGTCCCCCTGCGAGGGGTACGCGTGGCCGGAGTCGACGAGCTGCCGGATCATCGCGACGATCTCCGGGATCGACTCGGTCGCCTTCGGCTCGACGTCCGGGCGCCC
>DASSMZ010000125.1:0-32439 GCA_035688325.1 Gaiellaceae bacterium | reverse complement strand
ACGAGCAGCGCGGCGACCGCCGAGTCGACGCCGCCGCTCAGCGCGCAGAGCACGCGCGCCGACCCGACCTGCGCGCGGATCCGCTCGACCTGCTCCTCGATCACCGCCGCGGCCGTCCACGTCGGCGGCGCGTCGGCGATGCCGTAGAGGAAGTTCTTCAGCACCTCCTGGCCGTGCGGCGTATGCACGACCTCGGGGTGGAACTGCACGCCGTAGAGCGCGCGTTCCGAGTCTTCGAACGCCGCGATCGGCGCGTTCGGCGACCCGGCCGTCACGCGCGCGCCGGCCGGCGGCGCCGCGACCGAGTCGCGGTGGGACATCCAGCCGACCTGCTCCTCCGGCAGTCCCGCGAACAGCGCGCTCTCCGGCTCGGCTCGCACGTCGGTCTTCCCGAACTCCGAGACGCCCGTCCGCTCGACCGACCCGCCGAGCTCCTGCGCCATCAGCTGCATGCCGTAGCAGATGCCGAGCGTCGGCACGCCGAGCGAGAACAGCTCCGGGTCGACCTTCGGCGCGCCCGGCGCGTAGACCGACGCAGGGCCGCCCGAGAGCACGAGCGCCCGCGGACGCCGCGCCCGCGCCTCGGCCGCCGTGAGCGAGTGCGGCACGAGCTCGGAGTAGACCCGCGCCTCCCGGATCCGCCGCGCGATCAGCTGCGCGTACTGCCCGCCGCAGTCGAGGACGAGGACCGGCCGGTCCTCGGCCGACGGCTCCGGCTCCGGGAAGGGCAGGACCTCGGCCACTACCCCATCCCGATCCGCTGGGCCTGCTGGAGCGACTTGCCCTCGGTCTTGATCGCCGGCGCGAGCATCACCTCCGCCTTCTGGAAGTCGTGGATCGACTCGTAGCCGCAGGTCGCCATCGACGTCCGTAGCGCGCCCATCAGGTTGAGCGTCCCGTCGTTCTCGCGCGCGGGGCCGATCACGATTTCCTCGAGCGTCGCGTTCTGCTCGACCGCGACCCGCGCGCCCCGCGGCAAGGTGGGATGGAACGTCGCCATGCCCCAGTGGAAGCCGCGCCCCGGCGCCTCCTTCGCCCGCGCGAGCGGCGAGCCGATCATCACCGCGTCCGCGCCGCAGGCGATCGCCTTCGAGATGTCACCGCCGGTGCGCATGCCGCCGTCGGCGATCACGTTCACGTACTTGCCGGTCTCGAGCAGGTGCTGCACCCGCGCCGCCGCCGCGTCGGCGATCGCCGTCGCCTGCGGGACGCCGACGCCGAGCACCCCGCGCGTCGTGCACGCCTGCCCGGGCCCGACGCCGACGAGCACGCCCTCCGCGCCGGTGCGCATCAGGTGCAGCGCCGTCTGGTACGAGGCGCAGCCGCCGACGACCGTCGGGATCGGCAGCGCCGAGATGAACTCCTTCAGATTGAGCGCGTGGCCGTTCGAGGAGACGTGCTCGGCGGAGACGACCGTGCCCTGGATGACGAGCACGTCGAGCCCGGCCTCGCGCGCGATCTCGTAGTGGTCGCGCACCTTCTGCGGCGTCAACGATCCGGCGGCGAGCACGCCGGCGGACTTGATCTCCTCGATCCGCCTCGCGATCAGCTTCGGCTCGACCGGCCGCGCGTAGATCTCCTGCATGCCCGCCGTCGCCTTCTCCTTCGACAGCTTCGCGATCTTCTCCAGCTCCTTCTCCGGCTGCTCGTACCGCGTGAAGATGCCTTCCAGGTTGAGCACGCCGAGCCCGCCAAGCTCGCCGAGCCTGACCGCGATCTGCGGCGAGACGACCCCGTCCATCGCCGACGCGAGCAGCGGCAGCTCGAGCAGGTGCGGCCCGAGCTTCCAGCCGATGTCCACGTCCTGCGGGTCGCGCGTCCGCCGCGACGGCACGATCGCGATGTCGTCGAACCCGTACGCCTGCCGCGCCTTCTTCCCTCGCCCGATCTCGATCTCCACCCCGCTACCTCCCCTTGATGCACAAAGGCCCAGGCGCTGGGATCGCCTGGGCCGAGGAAACCTGTCTGTCGCCGTCTCTCAAGTGGACGGCGATGGTAGCACCGTGCCCAGACGGCTCAGCGACGGCGGAGGTACCCGACGCAGAGGACGTTCGGGCAGTGCGCGACCCTGACGTCGTTGTTCGAGACGTCGCGGTACGTCACGAGCGGCAACCCGTCGGCGCCGATCGCGAGCGAGCTGAACGAACCGACGTCGTTGGGGCTGTCGACGACCGTCGTCGTCGCGGCCGAGCACGCCACGTCGACGCAGTGCGCGACCTTCAGGTTCCGCGCGGAGGAGTGATCCCAGTAGGAGACGACGCCGAGACCGTCGATCCCGACGGAGATCGACGCGTACTCGCCGACGAGGCTCGCGGAGTCGACGGTCGCCGCGGCGGCCGCGCTGCACGCGACGTCCGAGCAGTGCGCGACCTTCAGGTTCGCGTTGCCGTTGTCGAAATAGCCGATCAGCCCGCGGCCGTCCGCGCCGACGGTCACCGAGGTCGAGCCGCCGACGCCGGTGGCGGAGTCGAGCGTGGTCGCGGTCGCGGAGCTGCACGCCAGGTCGGCGCAGTGGGCCACCTTCAGGTGCCCGTTCGACGCGTCGCGGTAGCTGACGAGGCCGAGCCCGTCGGCGCCGATCGCGATCGACGAGTCCTGGCCGACGTTGCCCGTGCTGTCGATCGCGGTGGTCGTCGCGGCCGAGCACGTCACCGTCGAGCAATGGGCCACGACGAGGTTCGCGTTCGTCGCGTCGTAGTAGCTGATCAGCGGCAGGCCGTCGGTGCCGACGGTGACCGAGGTCTGAGAGGCGCCGACGTTGCCGGAGGTGTCAGGCGTGGTCAGGCCGGCGGCCGTGCACGCGAGGTTCGTGCAGTGCGCGACCTTCAGCGTGCCGTCCGTGACGTCGACGTACGAGATGACGCCGAGGCCGTCGGCGCCGACGGTCGCCGAGGGGAAGTCGCCGACGTTACCGGTCGAGTCGAGGACGGTCGTCGTCGCCGACGCGCAGGTGGCGTCCGCGCAATGGACCGCCTCCAGGTCGTCGGGCCCCGAGGCGAAGACGGCGACGAGCGGGAGCCCGTCGGCGCCGGCGACGACGGACGAGTGCGCGCCGTTCGTCGCAAGGGCGCGGCTGACGACGTTCGCGCGGGCGAGGTTCAGGAGGCCGAAGCCGCCCGGCGGCCCGATCGGACCTTGCGCGCCGGTCGTGCCCTGCGGGCCGGCGGGGCCGGTCGCGCCCTTCGCGCCCTTCTGGCCCGGAATCCCCTGCTGGCCCTGCGGCCCGATCGGCCCGGCGGGGCCGCGCGCGCCCTCGGGCCCGGCCGGCCCCGCCACGCCGCCGGGAAACACCGACGCCGGGAACTTGCCGTTCTTGCCGAGCGGGAGCAGCTTGCCGGCCTTGGGCTTCTTCGAGGCCGCGATGCCGCCGACCTTCGCCGCGTTCTTCGCGAACAGGGCCACGCGGATGGCGCCGCCGGTGAGCGCGGCGACTCCGTCGGGAGTGGCGCTGAGCACGGCGATCAGGAGAGCCGCCGCAGACAGCACCACAGGCAGGCGCTGGCGATTCATCGCCAGCCAGGTATCGGCTCTTCGGCGAAGGCGCTTTAGTCCGCGACCGACTCGAGCTGGGAGACCTCGATCGAGCTCACGAGGCGCCCGGCCTCGCGCGGCTCGAAGCGGCCCGCGCCGATCTCGAACGTCGACGCGGCGCCCGCGGCCACCGCCGCGCGCAGCGCCTCCTCGTCCGAGCGGCCGTCCAGCCGGGCGGCGACGAAGGCGGCGAGCAGCACGTCGCCCGAGCCGACCGCGGAGACGGGCTCGACCCGCGGTGCCTCGGCGCGGTAACGGCTCGCGTGCCGGTCGGAGCGGAGCAGCGCCCAGCAGCCGGACTCGCGCGTGATCAGCACGTTGCGCGCGCCGAGCTCCGCGATCGTCTCGAGCCCAGTCAGGAAGTCGTCGTCGTCGTTGAACTCCTGGCCGACGAGCGCCTCGGCCTCGCGCTCGTTCGGCGAGACGAGCAGCGGCTCGGCCTGCACGCCGAGCCGGAGCGCCTCGCCTTCGGAGTCGAGCACCGTCTGCGCGCCGCGCCGGTTCAGCTCGCGTACGGCCTCGGCGTAGAACTCGTCCTCGATCCCGCGCGGCAGCGACCCGGCGAACACGACGTAGTCGGCGCCCTGGGAGAGGTAGACGAGCTTCTCGAACAGCATCTCCAGCTCCTCGGCCGAGACGTGCGGCCCCCACTCGTTCACCTCGGTGTAGCTGCCGCCGGTCGGGTCGACGATGGCGGTCGAGGTGCGCGACTCGTCGTCGATGCGGACGAAGTCGTTCAGGATCGCCTCGGCCGTCAGCTCCTCGACGACGCGCGTGCCCGTGCGCCCGCCGGCGAGCCCGGTGGCGACGACCGGCACCCCGAGCCGTTTCAGCGCCCGCGCGATGTTGATCCCCTTGCCGCCCGCGAGCGTGAGCCCGGCGCTCGCGCGGTGACGCTGCCCGCGCTGGAAGTTCGGGACGGTGAGCGTGCGGTCGATCGCCGCGTTCATGGTCACGGTGACGATCACGAGAACCACCCAGCCACGTGGTGCAGGGTACGCGTCGCATACCACCGCACGCGCCCGGCGAGCCCGGGCCGCGCGATGGAACGCCCGGCTACGAGCGGCACCGAGCCGACGAGGCGGCCGCGCTGGTAGGCGCGCACCTCGCCGAGGCGCTCGCCCTGCGCCACCGGCAGGCGCGCGGTGCGCGCGGCGACCACGTGCCGCACGATCGGGAAGTCGACCCGCAGCCACGGCCGCAGCGACGCTGCGGCGACGAGCGCGACCGGCCTCCGTCCGTAGCCGAGCTCGGCTCGGCCGTACGCGTGGCCTCGCACCGCGATCTGCGCGGGCGCGTAGCGCGAGAAGCCCCAGTCGAGCAGCTTCACGAGGTCGGCGTTCCGCTCGGACCGGTCGGGGCTGCCGAGCAGGGTGGCGTAGATGGTCAGCGGCCCGCGCCGCGCCGCGGCGACCTGCGACCAGCCGGCCGCGGAAGTGTGGCCGGTCTTGACGCCGAAGACGCCCGGGTAGCTCGAGAGCAGGTCGTTCCAGGTGTGCAGGGTGCGGCCGCCGGCGATCGCGGCGGTTCGCTGCCGGACGATCCGCCGCACCAGCGGCCGGTGCATCAGCATCCGCGCCAGCAGCGTCACGTCGTGCGCGCTCGAGACGTGGCCGGGAGCATCGAGCCCGTCGGGCCGGACGTAGTGGGTCTCGCGCAGGCCGAGCTGGCGCGCACGCTTGTTCATCAGCGCGACGAAGCGCTGCTCGCTGCCGTGGCCGACGTAGTCGGCGAGCGTGTCGGCGGCGTCGTTCGCGCTCTGGACCAGCGCGGCCTCGAGCAGGTCGTGCACGGTCAGGCGCTCGCCGGCGCGCAGGTTCACCGTCGACTCGCCGACGTCGGCCGCGTCCCGGGTGACGGTGACGACGTCGGACGGCCTGGTGCGCTCGAGCGTCAGCAGCACCGTCATCAGCTTCGTGATGCTCGCGATCGGCACCCGCGCCTGCGCGTTGCGAGCCGCCAGCACCTCGCCGGTCGTCCCGTTCTCGACCACGAACGCGTGCGCGGCCACCCGCGGCGGAGCTGCGAGCACGGGAGCCGCGAGCGCGAGGGCCGCGGCGGCGACGATCACGCCCTTCAAGCCGCGGCGATGTTATGTCACGCGGATCCGCTCGCCGACCGTGAGGTTGGTCGGCCGGATGCCGGGGTTGAGCGCGAGCAGCTGCTCGAGGCTCGTGTGGAACCTGATCGCGACGTCGCTGAGCGTCTCGCCCGCCTTCAGCCGGTAGTAGCGCCGGCGCTTCCGCGAGACCGGCGTGGTCGACGCCGGCGTGTTCCCGACCGTCTCGGTGCGGAGGGTGGTCGTGTCCGACGCCGGCGCCGTCTCGAGCCCGGCGCGAACGAGCAGCACGGCGACCGTCGCCGCGAGCAGGAAGGCCGCCGGAGCGGCGAAGCGCTTGCCGTACTTCCGCCAGCCGGGCTCCACGGCTACCAGCCGGAGACGGCCCAGACCTCGCGCCGCAGCCGCGCCGCCTCCGCCGAGGCGGCGGCACGCCAGTCCTCGTGGCCGCTGCGGAAGGCGTAGATGACGCTGCGCGAGGCGTTCACGAGCGCGCTCGCCGGGCCGCTCGTGAAGGCGCGGGCGAGGTCGGCGGGAGTCGCGCCCTGCGCGCCGACGCCCGGCAGCAGCAGGATCGCCTGCGGCATCAGCCGCCGCGCCTCGCCGACCGCGCGCGGGTGCGTCGCGCCGACGACCGCTCCGACCGACGAGAGGCCGCGCTCGCCGACGAGCTCCTCGCCCAGCTCGTGGACGAGGAGCGCCACGTGGTGCCACACCGGGTGGCCGTCCGTCAGCACCAGGTCCTGCACGTCGGCGCCGCCGTCGTTCGACGTCTTGACGAGGCAGAAGAGCCCGGCTCCGTGGCGACGGCACGCGCGCAGGAACGGCTCGAGCGAGTCGCGGCCGAGGTACGGGTTGACCGTCATCGCGTCCGCGAGCGGCGGGTCGTCGCCCAGCGGCTCGAGGTAGGCGGCTGCGTAGCCGCGCGAGGTCGAGCCGATGTCGCCGCGCTTGGCGTCGGCGAGCACGATCAGCCCGGCCGAGCGCGCGTAGGCGCACACGTCCTCGAGCGCCCGCAGCCCGTGCGAGCCCATCGCCTCGAAGAAGGCGAGCTGCGGCTTGACGCCGACGGCGTGCGGCGCGACCGCGTCGACGATCCCGCAACAGAAGCGGGCGGTCGCCTCGGCCGCCGCCTCGCGGGAGAGGTGGGCGTCGCCGGCGAGCTCGACCGGGAAGAGGTCGGGCCGTGGGTCGAGGCCGACGAGAAGCTGGGAGCGCTTCCGCTCGACCGCGTCGGCGAGGCGGTCCGGGAAGAGCGCTGTCGTCAGTGCGGGCTCGGCCGCCAACTCGGAGGAGACCGTAGCGGGAGAGTCGGCCGAAGACGAGCAGGGACCCGGCGGTAGTCCGCTCGTTCCGGCATCACATCGGCAGCTTCGCCGGGCCGTGCAGAAAGCAGTGAGGGCCGCTCGCGCGGCCCTCACGAAGCTTTCAGGATCAGGCGGTGCCTAGAACCCGCCGCCGCCCCCGCCGCTCTTGACGGCGGTCTTCAGCGTGCTGCCGGCCGAGAACTTCGGCACGGTCGCCGCCGGGATCGTCACCTTCTCGCTCGGGTTCCGAGGGTTGACGCCCTGCCGCTCCTTGCGGTGCTGGGTGGAGAACTTTCCGAAGCCGGTGAAGTTGACCTCGCCGCCGCCGCGCAGGACGTCGGTGATCGACTCGAGCACCGCATCGACTGCCTCGGCCGCGTCGCGGCGCGACAGGTTGGCCTTCTGTGACACTCGATCGACGAACTCTTGCTTCGTCACAATCGCTCCTCTCTTCCCGCTTGGCTTGCTGAAACCCCGGCGCAAGACCCTAGCAGGGTTCGCCTTTCGGCTCAACCATGCGGGTTTGCGGTGTTTCCCAGCAACTCGGAGGCGGTATAAAGCGCCTGCAAGCGCACGCCTTTCTTCGACAGCGCCTCCGCGCCGCCTTCCTCGCGGTCGAGCACGCAGATCGCAGTCTCGACCTGCAGACCCGCCTCGCGCAGCGCCTCGACCGCCTCGAGCGCGGCGCCAGCCGAGGTGACGACGTCCTCCACCAGGCACACGCGCTCGCCCCGCTCGAAGACGCCTTCGAGGCGGTTCGCGGTGCCGTACTCCTTCGCCTCGTTGCGCACGATCAGGAACGGGAGCCCCGACTCGAGCGAGGCGGCCGCGGCCAGCGCGACCGCGCCCAGCTCCGGGCCGGCGAGACGCGCGGCGGCGGGCTCGTGCTCCCGGACGGTCGTCGCGATCAGCCCGCCGAGCGGCCCGAGCAGGTCGGGGCGCGTCTCGAAGCGGTACTTGTCGAGGTAGTAGCGCGAGCGGCGGCCGGAGCGCAGCACGAAGTCGCCCTCGAGGTAGGCGTGCTCGCGCAGCGCCGCGCCGAGCTCGTCGCGGTTCACCCGCGCGCTGCGGCGAGGAGCTCGCGCGCCGGCGAGAGCAGGCGCTCGCCCTCCGGCTGCCCCTTCGCGACCGTCACGAGCGAGCCGTCGTCGAAGTACAGCTCCACCCGGTCGCGGCTGCGCGACCGGCGGCGCAGGAAGACCGCGCCCGCAGCCGAGCCGAGCGCCGCGCCGACGGCGAGCGCCCTAGCCGCTCTCATCCTTCTTCTTCCGCGTCGTCGTCCGGCTCCGCGGCGTCGTCGTCCGGCGCTTCGCGGGCGCGCGCTTCGGCTTGGGCTTCTCCACGGGCGCTTCGCCGAGGCTGCGCAGGCAGCTCTTGAGGTCGTAGAAGACGAGGCCGACGGTCGGCTCCGACCGGGTCGTCGCGGCGATCAGCCGGTCGGCGTCGCGCACGACGAAGACGCTCCCGCCCTCGAGCACCGCGTCGAGCTGGACGAGCTCCTGCCCCCGCTGCTCGTCGGCCCGGCGGAAGAGCTCGAGCGCCGCGCTCGCCATCCGCCCCGCGCGCTCGTCGTCGACGGTCGCGGCGACCACGGTGCCCTCACGGTCGAGCACGACGGCGGCGTCGATCTGGCTCGAGATCTCGGTGAGGTGAGCGAGCGCGTCGGCGGTCGGCGCCATGTCCGTCACGCTAACACGCCCATACTCCGACGGATGCCGCCGTTGCCGCAGCCGCTCGGCAAGTTCTTCGCCGACCGCGGCCCGCACCTCGCGGCGATGATCGCCTACTTCGCGTTGCTCTCGTTCGTGCCGCTGCTCTTCCTGACGATCTCGTTGCTCTCGCTGGCCGGGCGACCCGACGAGTCGAGCTACCTCGTCACCGAGCTGAAGCGCGCGTTCCCCGGCAGCTCGATCGCGAGCATCGTCCGCACGATCCGCGAGATCCAGCAGCACGCGACCGCGCTCGGGATCATCGGCGGCGCGGCGCTCGTCTGGGCCTCGCTCTCGCTGTTCAGCGTGCTCGAGTCGGCGTTCAACATCGTCTACGGCCAGCCGAACCGCTCGTTCCTGCGCGGCAAGCTGCTCGCCGTCGGGCTGATGCTGCTCTCGCTGGTGACGCTGTTCCTCGGGCTGCTGATCGGGTCGGTCGGGCTCGACCTGCTGAAGCGCTACGCGAACTTCATCGCGGCCAACTCGTACGTCGCCTACGGGCTCTCGGTCACCGTCTCGCTGCTGGCCGTGTTCGTCTTCCTCGTGGCCGTGTACTACCTGCTGACGAACGTGGAGCACACGTTCACCGACGTGCTCCCGGGCGCGGTGGTCGCGGCGGTCGTGCTCGAGGCGAGCTTCCAGGCGCTGCCGCTCTACGTGCGCTACTCGGGCAACGTCGTCGCGCTGAAGGCGTTCGGCGGACCGGCGCTGCTGCTCGTCTGGCTGTACGTGATGGCGAACGTGATCGTCTTCGGGGCCGAGGTGAACTGGTACCTCGCCGAGCGGCGGCACCGGCCCGAGGTCGAGCAGGCCGCCGGGCTCGCCTAGAGCCTGCCGCGGAGGTCCGCGGCGGCTCTCGCGCGGTGGGAGTTCTCCGCCTTCCAGGCGTTCCCGAGCTCGGCGACCGTGTGCTCCTCGCCGCCGGGCAGGAAGACCGGGTCGTAGCCGAAGCCCTCCGAGCCGCGCGCCTCGCCGGCGATGCGGCCCTTGAGCACGCCCGAGCCGCGTCGTTCCTCCCCGTCCGGCCCGAGCAGGACGAGCTCGCAGACGTAGCGCGCGCGCCGGTCCTCGACCCCCTGCAGCTCATGCAGCAGGCGCTCGATCGCGCCGGCGCCCTCGGGCCCGTATCGCGCCGAGCGCACACCCGGCCCGCCGCCGAGCGCGACGACCTCGAGGCCCGAGTCCTCGCCGAGCATCCACGCGTCGGCCGGGCCTAGCTCGCGGCCGTAGCGCGCCTTCGCGCGCGCGTTCTCGACGTAGCTGTCCTCGCCCTCGTCGGGGTAGCCGTCGGCGTCGAGCAGCTCGAGCTCGATCCCGAGCGCCCCCAGCTCCCGCGCCTTGTTCGCGTTCCGCGAGCAGAGGACGACCCTCAGTCGGTCCACCGCACCTCCAGCACGTCGTCCAGCTCGCCGACCTGCGCGATCACGTGCGGCGCGTCGGCCCGCGGCGGCATCGTCACGTCGAGCAGCACCGTCCGCCGGTCGGCCTCGTGGCTGATGTCGAGCGACTTGACCCGCCCCCCGAGGCGCTCGAGCTCGTCGATCAGCGGCCCGGGGCTCGCGCCGGCCGGCAGCTGCGCGACGAGCATGCTCGTCTGAGGGCGGAAGCGCGAGGTGCCCATGCGGGCCAGGATCCGCAGCGGCCAGAGGGAGATCAGCACGACCGCCGTCGTGATCAGGGCGCCGCCGTAGTAGCCGGCGCCGGCCGCCATCCCGATCGCCGCGACCACCCAGAGCGTCGCGGCGGTCGTCAGCCCGCGCACCGAGAGCCCCTGGCGGATGATCGCGCCAGCGCCGAGGAAGCCGATGCCCGTCACGATCTGTGCGGCGATCCGGGTCGGGTCGGCTCGCACCACTGCGCCGCCGGTGACGAGGAAGTCGCGGAACGCGTACGCGGACACGATCGTGAACAGCGCCGACCCGATCGCGACCAGCATGTGCGTGCGGAAGCCGGCGTCGTGCTCGCGCAGCTCGCGCTCGATCCCGACCGCGCCACCGAGCGCGGCGGCGACCACGATCCGCAGCAGCGCCTCCTCCCAGGAGAGCGACGGGATCTCAGCCAGCAGCATCGAGGACGGCCTTCTGCGCCTCGCGAATCTCGGCGATGCCCTTCGCGGCCAGGTCGAGCAGCTCGTTCAGCCCGTCGCGGTCGAACGGTGCGCGCTCGGCCGTCGCCTGCACCTCGACCAGCCGCTCGCCGCCGGACATGACGACGTTCAGGTCGACCTCGGCGCCCGAGTCCTCCTCGTAGTCGAGGTCGAGCAGCAGCTCGCCGTCGACGATCCCGAGCGAGACCGCCGCCACCGAGTCCGGCAGCACGCGCGAGAGGCCGGCCCTGCCGAGCGCGCGGGCGGCTGCGACGTACGCGCCGGAGATGGCGGCGCAGCGCGTGCCGCCGTCGGCCTGGAGCACGTCGCAGTCGAGCCAGAGCGTCCGCTCGCCGAACGCCTCGAAGTCGAGCACCGAGCGCAGCGCGCGGCCGATCAGCCGCTGGATCTCGACCGTGCGGCCCTTCTGCCTGCCGGCGCTCGCCTCGCGCTGCGTCCGCTCGCCCGTCGACGCCGGGAGGAGCGAGTACTCCGCCGTCAGCCACCCGCGCCCCGAGTCGCGCAGCCAGCGCGGGACGCCCTCGTCGAGCGACGCGGTGCACAGCACCTTCGTCTTGCCCTGCGAGTAGAGCACCGCGCCCATGGGTTGCTCCAGGTAGTCGAGCTCGATCTCGACGGGCCGCAGCTCGTCCGAGCGACGGCCCTCCCTCACACCGCCACCAGGTCGGCGACGGCGACGTGCTCGACCTCGCCGAGCGGCAGCTGCAGGAAGCGCTCGCCGAGCGCGCGGAAGGCGGCCGGGTCGCCCGTCGTGAGGAAGCGGTACGACCCCTCCCGGTCTTCGTCGTTCTCGATCCCCTTGCGTGCCAGCGTCTCGCTCACCTCGCGCGCCGTCTCCTCGGCCGAGAAGACGAGCGCGACGCCGCGGCCGAAGACCCGCTGGAAGATCGGCCGGATCAGCGGGTAGTGCGTGCAGCCGAGGATCACCGTGTCCACGCCCGCGTCCTTCAGCCGCTGCGCGTACTCGCGCACCGCCTCGGTCGTCTCGGCCGCGAACGGGTCGTCGCTCTCGATCAGCGGGACGAGGCGCGGGCACGCGACCGGGACGAGCTCCGCACCGGCGTCGAGCGCGTGCACGAGCTCGCCGTAGCGGCCGGCGTCGACCGTCGCCTGGGTCGCGAGGAGCCCGATCCGGCGGTTGCGAGTCGTCTGCACGGCGGCATGCGCCTCGGGCGTGATCACCCCGACGACCGGCACGTCGAGCTCCTCCTGCAGCTGCGGCAGCGCGGCGCCGGTGGCCGAGTTGCATGCGACGAGCACGAGCTTCACGTCCTGCGCCGCCAGGTAGCCGGCGATCTCGCTCGCGAAGCCGCGGATCTCGGCGAGCGGCCGCGGCCCGTACGGCAGCCGCGCGTGGTCACCGAGGTAGAGGAAGTCCTCGTGCGGCATCGTCACCAGGCACTCGTGCAGGACGGTCAGCCCGCCCACGCCCGAGTCGAACACGCCGACGGGCCTTGGATCCACGTGGCGATTCTAGGGGTACGCTTCCGGCCAGCTTGGGTCGGCGGGTCGTCCTCATCGTCTGTGCAGCGGTGGTCGCGTTGTGCGCGTCCGGCCGCGCGTCCGCCTCGACGCAGGAGCTGACGCTGCACATGGACGACGGCGTCGACCTCGCGGCGACGCTCTACGAGCCGGACGCGGCACCGCCGCCGGCAGGCTTCCCGGCGATCGTCCTCTTCCACGGCCTCGGCGGGAAGCGGCAGGACCTGGCCGCGGTCGCGGCACGGTTCGACAGCCAGTTCGCCGTTCTGACGTTCGACATGCGCGGCCACGGCCAGTCGGGCGGGCTCGTCTCGATCGACGGCCCGCGCGAGATCCAGGACGCGCGCGAGGTCTACGACCAGCTCGCCGCGCGACCCGAGATCGACAGGACGAGGATCGGCGCCTGGGGCATCTCGCTCGGCGGCGGCGCGGTGCTGCGCTCGCTCGTCCAGGGCGTGCCGTGGAAGGCGGTCGAGACGGTCGAGACGTGGACCGACCTGTACAGCGCGCTCGCGCCGCAGGGACTCGCGAAATCGGGCGCGATCTTCAACTTCCTCAGCTCGGTGCCGAGCGACCGGCTCGACCCGACGGTCACGGCGATCCGCGACGACGCGCTCGCCAGCCGCAACCTCAAGGCGCTGAAGGCGTGGGCCGACCAGCGCTCGAGCCGCAGGCTGCTCTCGAAGGTGACGACGCCGGTGTTCATGTTCCAGGGCCGGCGCGACTTCGCCTTCGACATCTCGCAGGCGAAGGCGGCCTTCGCGCTGCTGAAGGGACCGAAGCGGCTGTACGTCGGCGACTTCGGCCACGCGCCGTCGACCTTTCCGGGGCCGGACTTCGCCCAGGTGACCTCGCTCGGGCTCGCGTGGTTCGCCCGCTACCTGAACGGCGGCTCGGCGGCGATCGCGCCGTTCTCGCTCGCGCCGAGCCCCTGGCGCGGGAAGCTCCGCACGTACCCGAAGCTCCCGCCGACACGCCCGCTGACCGTGCCGCTGCCGGGCGACGACCGGCTCGCCGGCGCGGGTCGCGCGCAGCGGACGAGCGGCCCGTTCGCCGGCCGCGCGGAGACGTTCGGCTCGGCCACGGTACGGGTGGAGGTCAAGCTCTCCGGCGGCTGGTCGAGGCTGGTCGCGGTGCTCGCCGCGACGAGCAAGGGCTCGGAGACGATCGTCAGCGAGGGCGGCGTGAACACCACCGGGCTGACAGGCACGCGCCGGCTGACGATCCGGCTGATCGACACGGCGACCCTGATCAAGCGCGGCGCGCGCCTGTCGCTGACGCTCGCGTCGAGCTCGACCGCGCAGAACTCCGAAAACCTGCTCTACCTGAACCTGCCGATGCCGCGGGCGGCGCGTATTGCCGTCGGCGACGCACAGCTGACGCTGCCGATCCTGCGTGCGCCGGTGTCCCGGTGAAGGCGCTGGGGCTCGCGCTCCTCGCCGGGGCGGCGCTCGCGCTGCCGGCGGCCGGCGGCTCGGCGGGCGATCCCGGCATCACCGCGACCCAGATCCTGCTCGGCGGCACCGTCCCGCTCAGCGGGCCGGCCTCGCCGTTCGGCACCGTCGGCCCGGGCGCGAACGCGTACTTCAAGTACGTCAACGCCCACGGCGGCGTCAACGGGCGGAAGATCAAGTACCTCTACCGCGACGACGGCTACGACCCCGCGAGGACGGTCGAGCAGACGCGCGAGCTCGTCCAGCAGGACAAGGTGTTCGCGATCTTCAACACCGTCGGCACCGAGCACAACCTCGCCATCCGCGCGTACCTGAACGCCCTGGGCGTCCCGCAGGTGTTCGGCGGCACCGGCGTGAGCGCGATGGGCCGCGGCTACAAGAAGTACCCGTGGTCGATGGGCTACCTGCCGAGCTTCGAGGGCGAGGGCGCGATCTACGGCCGCTACGTCGTCCAGCACCGGCCGAAGGCGCGGATCGCGGTGCTCTACGAGAACAGCCCCTACGGCACCGACCTGCTGAACGGGCTCAAGCGCGGCCTCGGCAAGAAGGCCGGGCGGATCGTCGCGACGCAGAGCTACGAGGTGACCGACACCGACGTCAACTCGCAGATCGCACGCCTGCGCGCCTCGAAGGCGGACACCTTCATGCTCTTCGCGCTCCCGCAGCAGGCGATCCAGTCGTTCGTCTACGCCTACAAGCTGAACTGGCACCCGCAGATCTTCGTCAGCGCGGTCTCGATCGAGCCGACGGTGATCGGGATCGCCCGGCAGGCGACGAACGGCAAGGAGACGAACAACGCGCTCAGCGTCGCGTTCGTCAAGGACCCGACCTCGCCCGCGTGGCGCAAGGACAAGGCGGTCGCGCTCTACAAGCGGATCATGAAGCGCTACTTCCCGGGCGGGAAGCCGAGCGACGTCTACAACTGGTACGGGATGACCGTCGCCTACTCGATGGTGGACGCGCTCAAGCACGCCGGGCGCAACCCGAGCCGCGCGAGCCTGCGCAACGCGATGACGCACCTGGACGAGCGGACGAACCCGTTCCTGCTCCCCGGCGTCTTCGTGCAGACGACGCCGACGAACTACTTCCCGATCGCCAAGGCGCGCATGGTCCGCTACCGCAAGAGCCTCTGGGTCCTGTTCGGCCCGCTGGTCAAGGCGCGGTAGCAGGTGTTAACTATCCCGGTGAGAACTCGTCTCAGTCTGGGTCACCCAGGGGACTCTTCAGAACAAAGGGGCAACAACATGAGAACGTCTTTCCGCCTGGCGCTGCTGGTGTGCGCCAGCTTCGCGGGGCTTGCATTCGCGGCGCCGTCGTTTGCCGCGTACTCGCCGTCGCTGATCATCGAGCAGTCGAGCTACAAGGTCGGCGCGGCCTCGACCGCCGACGTCTTCCTCGCCGTCGGCACGCCGTCGAATCCGGGCGATCCCACGGCGAAGATGACGATCTTCTCGCCTGTCGGCTACCAGGCCAGCCTGACCGCGGCGCCGGGGACGAAGATCGGATCGGTCGTCGCGGTCGTGAAGGCCAAGTCGCTCGGCGGCGCGATCCTGACGCTGGCCGGCGACGTGCTCGTCGCGAACCCCGCGGACCCGACGATCCAGGCCGCCGCGACGCAATGCACCGGGACGGCCACCCACACCACGATCTGGGTCCTGAACACGAGCCTGCAGGGCCAGACGGTCGCGATCCCGGTGTTCGTCGACAAGGCCGGCCCCGTCGTCACCCAGCAGGTCTGCCTGCCCTCGCCGGACATTCCCGAGGCGATGGGCGGCGCGAAGTTCGGTGCGCAGCTGCTGGCCGCGGACTTCACGATCAAGAACGTCTTCACGAACGCGGGCACCAAGGGCGGCTACGAGTGGGCGAGCGACTTCACCCCCTATACGCCCGGCACCGCGACGCCGAACCCCGCCGGCACGCAGGAGGCGCGGACGTACGTCGGTCTGCCGACGACGCTGACGCTCAAGCGCGCGAAGGCCAAGCGCGGCTTCGCGCTCGTCGGGCAGCTGTCGGTCGCCGGTGTCTCGCCGGCCGGCATCCGGGTCGACCTCTACGCCGGCAAGAAGCCGCAGCCGGCGCCGAACGCCGTCTCGGCCGGGAAGGGCAAGCGCATCACGCGCAGCCCGAAGCTGAAGGCGAACGGCAAGTTCACGATCGTCCGCCCGAACGTGAAGTTCACGACGTTCTTCCAGGCGCGCTTCGAGAACTACACGACCGACTGCAGCGGGCCGTCGCCGTCCGGGCAGCCGATCCCGTGCCGCGAGGAGCGCATCGCCGCGGTCACGAGCAACCAGGTCAAGGTTCTCAAGCCGAAGCCAACAAGGCACAGGTAGAACGCTCGAGCGAGGGGCGCCTGCAGGCGCCCCTCAGCGTTCCGCCGGCAGGTCGTCGTGGCGCGACCACTCGTGCCACGAGCCCGGGTAGTTGCGAGCGTCGTAGCCGGCAGACCTGAGCGCGAGCGCGCCGAGCGCCGAGCGCGAGCCGGAGTGGCAGTACGCCACGACCTCCGCGGCCTCCGGGAGGCCGGTCAGCTCGCGGATCCCCCACGCCTCGTGCGGGCGGCCTGGCCCGGCGAACAGGCGCTCGACCTCCAGCAGCCGCGCGCCGGGGATGTGGCCCTGGCGCGGGTCGCACGGGTAGCCGCCGCGGCCGGTGAACTCGTCCTCGCTGCGGACGTCGAGGATCGTCAGGCTCGGGTCGCTCAGCCGGTCGCGCAGCTCCTCCCAGGTCGGCACCGCGTCGAGGCGCGGCTCGAGCTTGACCCTCGTCTTCTGCAGCTCGGCCGGCCCCTGCTCGACCTCGCCCGGCCACGCCGCCACGCCGCCGGCCAGGACGCTGACGCGCGGGTGCCCGGCCGCGAGCGCGGCCTGCGCCGAGGCGGCGGCGCCGACGCAGTCGCCGCGGTCGTAGAGCACGAGCCGCTCCTCGCCGGTCACGCCGTGACGGCCGAGGCGCCGCTGCACCTCCGTCGCGAACTCTGCGACCGTCTCGCGCGTCGCGAGCGGCGGCGGCGAGCCGAGCACGAGCGGGATCGACCCCGGCAGGTGCCCGCGCTGGTGCGCGTTCGGTCCGCGCACGTCGCCGACGAGCAGGTCCTCGTCGCCGAGGTGCTCCTGCAGCCAGGCCGCGTCGACGAGCGGCGGCAGCTCAGACATCGCCGAGGAACCGGGCCAGCGCCGCGTTGAACTCGTCCGGGCGCTCGAGGCTCGGCAGGTGCGCGGCGCCCGCGAACTCGCGGAACCGTCCGCGCCGCGCGAGCTGGGCCTGCGCCCGCGCCTCCTCGGGCGGGAAGAACGCGTCGCCCTCCCCGACCGCGACGAGGACCTGTCCTCCGAACGCCGCCAGCGTCTCGGTGCGGTCCTTGCGGTCGCGGATCGCGCCGACGGCGGCGACGAGCTCCCGCTTCGAGCGGTCGAGCGCCTCCTGACGCGCCTGCTCGACCGCGCCCTCGGACGCGTGCTCGGCTAGCAGGCGCGGGCGCTGATTCTCCCACAGCGCCCTCGGGCCGCCGTCCTCGACGAGCGCGATCGTGTCGGCGCGCGCCGCGCGCCGCTCCGGCGAATCCGCGTCGGCCCGCGCCCCCACGAGGACGAGCGCACGCACCCGCGCCGGCTCACGATGCGCGATCTCGAGCGCCGTGTAGCCGCCCATCGACGCGCCGACCAGCGCGAGCTCGCCGTCGTGCTCGGACAGGACCGTCGCCGCGACCTCGCCGATGCTCGAACCGCGCCCGTACAGCCGCGGCGCCGCCACGTCGTACTCGCCCAGCGGCTCGAGCTGTGGCTCCCACATGCGCTCGTCGAGTGGAAACGCGTGCAGCAGGACGACCTTCACAGGGCGGCGACGACCGACCGCTCCTGCGCGATCGCCGGACGGGCGGAGCAGCGCTCGAGCCAGTCGCCGAGCGACGGCGCGAGGTCGAGGCCGAACCGCTCGAGGGCGCGCAGGATCCACGGGACGTACGCGATGTCCGCCAGCCCGTACTCGCGGCCCGAGAGCCAGGGCCGCGCCTCGAGCGCGCGGTCGAGGTCGCCGAGCCGCGCGTCGAGCTCCTCGCGGCCGTCACCGCGGCGCGCCGTGTAGTACGCGTCGCCGAGCCGCCTGTCGAACCGCTCGACCCACAGCCGCGCGAGCGCCCGCTCGGCCGGGTCGGCCGGCCAGAGCGCCGGCTCCGGGTAGCGCTCCTCGAGGTACTCCATGATCACGACCGACTCGGGAAGCAGCAGGCCCTCGTCCTCCTCCCACACCGGCACGCGACCGAGCTCGTTCTTCTCGTAGATCCAGGCCGGGCGGTCGTCGAGGTCGATCTCGACCGCGTCGTAGGCGATCCCCTTCTCGGCGAGCGTGATCCGCGCGCGCGCCGCGTACGGACAGCGGTCGGCGGTGTAGAGCGTCGGCACCCCGTGAATCTACCGGCGGCCCGCGCCCTCGAGGCCCATCACCTCGGCGATCTGCTGCAACAGCTCGTCGGGCGGCGCCAGCTGGTCCGGCGACGAGGCCGTGCGGGCGACCGCGCGCACGCTGCCGGGGTCGGCGCCGGTCAGCCGCGAGACGACGGTCGGGTTGGCGCCGAGCGCGACCACGTCGCCAGGCGGCAGCGGGCCGAAATGCTCCGGAACCGACTGGTACTCGTCGACGACGCTGCCGCGCTCGTAGAGCACGTAGCGCACGACCGCCCCGTCCTCGACCCCGATCGCGCAGACGACCGCGCCGAGCGCGTTCGAGAGCTCCGACGCGAGCCGCTCTCGCGCACGGCGGTCGCGGTCGACGAGGTCGGCGTAGACGGCGAACCAGCCGTTGCGCGGGCCCTCGACGGCGGCGCCCGCGCCGCCGAAGCGCGGCAGGTACTTCGCCACCGCCGCCTCGACCGCCTCGCGCGCGTCCGTCTGCACGTGCAGCGAGGCGTACGACTCGCCCGCCTGGCCGTGCTGCTCGAGCCGCTCGATCGGCACCAGCAGCCGCTGCGACCACTCGCTGAAGCCGAGTCGCCGCCAGACCTCGCGGCCGACGATGTTGTCGGTCGCGACGTCGAGCGTCAGGTGCCCGATCCCGGCCTCGCGCGCGCGGGCGGCGAACTCCTGCAGCAGCGCCGTGGACGCGCCCTGGCGCCGGCGCTCGGGAACGACGTAGACGATGTTCACGTGCGCGTAGCCGTGCGGGTCGAGCTCGCCGAAGGCGTAGCCGACCGGCTCGCCGTCGTCCTCGGCGAGCAGCACCAGCTTGCCGTCGAACAGCTTCGGCGTGACCTCGGGCGGACGCCACGGCCGCTGCCAGTTCTCGTCGAAGATCTCGCGCGTGAACCGGAGCAGCGTCTGCTCGTCGGCGGCGGTTGCTTCACGGACGTTCATGCGGCGGCCGCCACCCTAGATCGTGAGAGGTGACCTCCGCCGGATCGACCGGTCGGTTCAGGCGGACGCCCGGGCAGAGCCCGCGCGTCCCGAGAGCGGCGTCGCAAGCGAACGCCTCTGGCCGGTGAGGAGGTAGTGAGCCGAGAGGTTCTGGAACGGCTCGAAGCGCCCGCGCGCCGACTCGAGGTCGCGGAGCTCCGGGTAGAAGCCGCGCACGGCCTTCTCGAGCGCGATGTCGCCGACCGGCCACGCGCGTGGGCGCGCGAGGTGCCGGGCGAGGAACCACTCGGCCGTCCACTCGCCGACCCCGCGCAGCGAGACCAGGCGCCGCTTGACCTCGTCGTCCGGAAGCCCCGCCAGCTCGTCGAGGTCGATCGGCTCCTGCGCGAGGCAGAGCACGTACTCCGCCTTTCGCCGCGAGAAGCCGAGCGCGAGCAGCTCGTCCTCGCTCGCGCGCCGCAACCGCCGCGCCGCCGGGAACGCGTGCGCCTGCCCGATCCGGCGGCCGAAGCGCTCGATCAGCCGGTTCCGGATCGCGAAGGCCGCGAAGAGCGAGACCTGCTGCGCCGTGATCGAGGTCACGAGCGTCTCGAACGGGTCCGGCGCGAGCGGCGGACGGAAGCCTGCGAGCTCCCTTGTCAGCCGCGCGAGCACCGGGTCGCCCTGCGCCCACTCGTAGAACGCGCGCAGGTCGAACTCGGCGCCGAGCAGCTTCAGCACGACCGGGCGCGTCTCGTCGTCGAGCGGCTCGACCTCCACGCCGCGCGGCGCTGGCTCGATCCGCACCTCTCGCGCGCCGACGACTCGGTGGATCGCGCCGTCCGCCCAGAGGTTCGCGAGGTCCGGCCCGAACGCGCGGAAGCGCTCGGTCGAGAGCTCGAAGTCGAACGGCTCGGGCAGCCGCAGCACGGCCATCGGCGCAACCGTATGCGCCGCGATAGCGTCCGCCGCGTGGAGATCGAAGAGATCGCGCCCCACCTGTGGTGGTGGACGGCGGCGCACCCGGACTGGGGCCCGCCGGACTTCGAGGGCGGCCAGGGCTGGGAGCGCGAGGTCTCGTGCTACGCGCTCGTCGCCGACGAGACGCTCGTCCTCTTCGACCCGCTCGTGCCGCTCGACGACGAGGAGCGCTTCTGGCAGGCGCTGGACGGCGACGTCGAGCACCACGGCCCCCCGGCGATCCTGCTCACGATCTACTGGCACGCGCGCAGCGCGCGGGAGATCCTCGACCGCTACGACGGGGCGACGCTCTGGGCGCACGAGCCGGCCGCGGCGGCGGTCGGCGAGCGGGTGCGGGTCACGCATACCTTCCGCGACGGCAACCTCCTGCCCGGCGAGGTGGAGGCGGTCGGGATGCACCACCGCGACGAGGCCGCCTTCTGGCTCGCCCGTCACCGGGCGCTCGTGCTCGGCGACTCGGTGCTCGGCTACGACGGGCGCGCCGCGCTGTGCCCGGCGAGCTGGCTCGGCGAGGGCGAGACGGTCGCGGAGCTGGAGTCGTCGGTGCGGCGCGCGCTCGAGCGGCAGCCGGAGCGGCTGCTGCTCACGCACGGCGGCCCGCGGCCGCGCGCGGAGCTAGAGCTCTGACGCGAGCGCTCTGAAGTCGGTCAGCGGCGTGAACGCGACGCCGCGGCCGCGCAGCCAGCGGGCGAGCGAGCCGGTCGCGAAGACGCGCTTCGCCGCCAGCGCGGCGCAGTAGTCGGAGTGGCCGTCACCGGCGTAGACGACCTCGCCGCCGGGCAGGTCGGCGCGCTTGCAGGCCTCGCCGCAGACGTCGCAGGTCTCGGCGACACGGAACTCGACCACCCAGCCGTCCGGCAGCGTGTCGACCCGGTTCGCGCGCAGCTCGACCTCGCCAAGGACGTCCTCGCGCTCGAGCACCGGCTCGATCAGCTCGTGGAAGCCGGACGAGACGATCAGCGGGTGCAGGGCCCGGGCGAGCTCGGCGAAGCCCGGCCGCACGCGCGCGTGCTCGAGCACATAGGCGACGACCTCGTCGAGCGGCGCCGTCACCGGCGCGAACTGCTCCGCGATCACGTCGTTCAGCGTCATCCGCCCGGCGTCGAGCTCGAGCTCCGTGCGCTCGTAGACCTCGGCGTCGCCGAAACGCTCGAGCACCAGGTCGAGCGTGTCGCGCTCCGTGACGGTGCCGTCCCAGTCGAGGACGAGTCGCATGGCGCGGAACGCTAGCGCGAGGCCAGCAGCTCGGCCGCGGCCGCGAGGTTCGCCCGCCCGGCGCCGTGCGTGACGACGTAGCCGCGCGCGTCCGGCGGCCGCCACGCCGGCACGCCGACCTCGACCACCAGCGCGGCCGCCGGGACGAGCTCGCGCTGCCAGGCGTGCCGGTGCGCGTCGCGGACGACGACGACCACCCGGGCCTGGTCGTCCAGCTGCGGAAACGCATCGCCCTCGTGCAGCCGGATCGTCTCGGCGCCGAGCAGCTCGCCGAGCCCGTGCCGCGCCGGGCCGGCGGCGATCGTCGCCTCCGGCCAGAGCTCCACCACCAGCGGGCTCGCAGGCAGCGACGTGTCGCCCTCGGCGCGCAGCGCCCGGCGGGCGGCCTCGGCGCCGGCCCCCAGGTCGTGGCCCGGCTTCGGCGAGGAGGCCCAGGCCGCGAGGTCGGCGACGCGCGTAGCGGCCTCGTGCAGCCGCTCCTCCGCCAGCCGTCCCTCGCGAACCGCGCCGACGACCGCCTCGCGAACGCCCGCAACCTCCTCCGGCGTCCGCTCGGCGCCCAGGCAGAGCGCGTCCGCGCCGGCGGCGAGCGCCTCGACTGCGCCCTCCTCCAGGCCGACCGTGCCGGAGATGGCGCGCATCTCGAGCGCGTCCGTCATCACGACGCCGTCGAAGCCGAGCTCGGAGCGGAGCAGCCCGAGCAGCGGCGCGCTGATCGTCGCGGGCTCGTCGTCGATTGCCGGCAAGCGGATGTGCGCCGTCATCACCGACCGTACGCCGGTCTCGACGGCCGCGGCGAACGGCGGCAGCGCGCGGGCGAACAGCGTCTCGCGGTCGACCCCGGCCGTCGGCAGCTCGAGGTGCGAGTCGCCGGCCGCCTCGCCGTGGCCCGGGTAGTGCTTCGCGCAGGCGGCGACGCCTCGCTCCTGCAGCCCCTCGACGTACGCAGCGACGTGCCGCGCGACGAGCTCGGGGTCGGAGCCGAAGGAGCGCACGCCGACGATCGCGGCGGCCGGGTCGACGATCACGTCGGCGACGGGCGCGAGGTTCATGTTCACGCCGACCGCCGCGAGCTCGCCGCCGATCGCGGCCGCCACCCGCCGCGTCAGCGCGACGTCGTCGACGGCGCCGAGCGCGAGGTTGCCAGGGAACGAGCTGCCGCGCGCCGCCTCGAGCCGCGTCACGTCTCCGCCCTCCTCGTCGACCGAGACGACGAGGCCGTCGCGCTCCGCGCGCAGCGACTCCGTCAGCGCCGAGAGCTGCTCCGGGTCGCCCGCGTTGAACGCGAACAGCACGACGCCGCCCAGCCCGCCCGCGAGCTCGCGCCGCAGCCAGTCGGGGACGGTGTGCCCGCGAAAACCCGGGAAGACGCAGGCGGCCGCAGCGGGCTCGAGCCCGCCGGCGCTCATCCGCGGACCGCGCCGGCGGTCAGCCCGAACGCGATCTTCCGCTGCACGATCAGGAAGAAGACGATCACCGGGATCGCGATCAGCGTCGAGCCGGCCATCAGCCCGCCCCAGTCGGTGTTCCGGCTCGTGCCCGTGAAGTACGAGAGCCAGACCGTCGCCGTCTGCTTCGCCTGATCGTTCAGCAGGACGCGGGCGAAGATGTACTCGTTCCACGTCGTGATGAAGGCGAAGATCGACGTCGCCACGAGGCCGGGCGCGACGAGCGGGAGCAGGATGCGCGTGAACGAGCCGACGCGGCTCGAGCCGTCGACCAGCGCCGCCTCCTCGAGCTCCTTCGGGATCCCGAGCAGGAAGCCGCGCAGCATCCAGACCGAGAACGGCAGCACGAACGTCATGTAGGTGACGATCACCCCGGAGAGCGCGTTCACCTGGTGGTAGCGCGCGAGCACGACGTACAGGGGGATGATCAGCCCCGCCTGCGGGAGCATCTGGATCCCGATGATCAGGACGATGAACAGCTTGCGCCCGGTGAAGCGGAACTTCGCGAGCGCGATCGCGGCCAGGAAGGCGCAGACCATCGAGAGCGCCACGGTCACGCTCACGACGATCAGGCTGTTCTTGACCCCGTCCCAGAAGAAGGGCCGGTTCATCGCGTCGCGGAAGTGCGACAGCGTCGGATGGAGCGAGAACCAGGTCGGGGTCAGGCCGTTCAGCTCGTGGTCGGGCTTGAAGGCGCTCGCGACCATCCAGTAGACGGGGAACGCGATCACGACGAACACGAGGACGCCGATCGCGTCCCAGACGAAGCGGGTGCGCCGCCGGCGCGCCCTCACCGCGCCTCGTCTCCCATCCGCACCATCTTGCGGACGTAGACGATCGAGAGGACGGCGACGATCAGCAGCATCAGGATCGAGATCGCCGCGCCACGGCCGAAGTCCGTCTTCAGGTAGCCCTCCTCGAACAGGTAGACGCCCATCAGCTCGTTCGAGGCGTTGATCCTCGTCTGGTCGATCAGCAGGAACGGCTGCGTGAAGACGCCGAAGTCCCAGATGATCGACAGGCTCGTCAGGACCAGGAAGATCGGCTTGACGATCGGGACGGTCACGTCCCAGAACACGCGCCACGGCCGCGCCCCGTCGATCTCCGCCGCCTCGACGAGCTCGTGCGGCACCTGTGTCAGGCCGGCGTAGACGGTCACGACGACGAACGGGAGCGCGCCCCAGACGATCAACGACGTCGTGAGCGAGAGCTGCGAGAACGGGGTCGCGTACCAGTCGTGCTGGAAGTAGTTGCCGACGTGGAGCTGCGTGAGCGCGTAGTTGAGGACGCCGTTCTCGTAGTTCGTCATCCAGAGCCAGACCTGGACGGCGACGACCGGCGGCATCGACCACGCGAGCACGAGCCCGGCGGTGAGCAGCACGCGCACGACGGAGCTGACCTTCGTCAGGAGCAGCGCGAGCAGCGTCCCGATGCCCATCGTGAGCGCGACGTTCGCGACCGTGAAGACGATCGTCCGCACGAGGACGTGCCGGAAGACCGGGTCGTGCAGGACGGAGCGGTAGTTGGCCCAGCCGACGCTCGTCCCGTGGTGGGCGATCAGCTCGAACAGGCCGTACTTCTGGAACGAGAGCCGCGCCAGGTGGTAGAGCGGGTAGCCGAGGATCGCCACGACGATCGCGACCACCGGCAGGATCAGCAGGTAGGGCGCCGCCGCGCGCACGACGCGGGCGACGGTGAACGGGCGACGCCGCCGAGACCGGCTACCGGCCCCGGCGGCGACCGCCGTTCCGCCCGGGATCTCGCTAGGAGTCAAGCGGCGCCCGGGTCATCTCGTCGCTACTGGTTGAGGGTCAGCTCGATGTTGCTGTCTGCAAATGCGGCCGCGGCCATGGTGCTCGCCTTCCCGGTGAGGATCCGGGCCAGCATCGTGCGGAGGACGTTGCCGTTCTCGACGTTGACCCAGTTCTTCGCGGTCGGCACGAACCAGCTGCGCTTGGCGGCCCGCTCGTTGACGCTGTTGCCGAGCAGGTTGGTCGCGTTCGGGATGTTCCCCTTCGCCTGCAGACCCTTCTCGCCGGCCGTGTTGGTGAAGATCCGGATCCAGTCGGTGGCCAGCGCCTGGTCGCCGGAGCCCTTCGGCACCGCGAGGTCGGAGCCGCCGAGGAAGCCCGGCATGCCCTGGCCCTTGACGTGGCTCGGCATCACGAACTGCTTCGTCACCTTCGTGTACTTCTTGCCGACGCAGCAGCTGAACCACGCCGGGCCGACGATCGCGGCCGCCTGGCCCTGCGAGTAGACGTCGTACGGGTACGGCCGGTTCTCCGTGCCGGTCTTGCTCGCGCGCGACGCCGCCATGAAGAACCGCTTGTACGCGGCGAGCCCGGCCTGTGACTTCTTCGACTCGAGCTGACCGACCCACTTGCCGTGCTTGAGCGCCGCGATCTGGCCGCCGTAGTCGTAGACGAAGCTCATCGCGAAATACCAGTCGGTGCCCGCGGTGTACACCGGCGAGAAGCCCTTCTTCGGGTTCCTCGCCTTCAGCCGCTTGGCCACCGCCGTGAACTGCGCGAGGCTCGTCGGCACCTTCGCGCCGGCCTTCTTGAACAGGTCGGAGCGGTAGGTGACGACGCGCGAGCCGGCGTAGTACGGAACCCCGTAGACCTTGCCGTTGTAGATCCCGGAGGCGGCGAGACCCTTGAGCCAGTTCTTCGAGTTCGCGAACGAGCCCTTCTGCGAGGTCAGGTTCGCGAACGCGCCCGCGGCCATGTACTTCGTCATCTCCGTGTTGCCCATCTCGATGACGTCGGGCACGTTGCCGCCGGCGAGCGTCGCGTCGAACTTGCCCAGGTGGTCGCCCCAGGTCTGGTACTGCACGTCGACGCTGACGCCCGGATGCTTGGCCTGGAACGCCTGGTTGGCCGCGGCCACCAGGTCCGGCCAGCCCGTCTGCGCGTCGACCTGCAGCCAGACGGTGATCTTGCTCGCCGCAGCGCGATCCGTCCGCGCGGACGCCGTGGAGGCCGCAACCGCAAGCGACGCGGCGAGGGCCGCGGCGGCGAAGAGCCGTGCTTTCTTCATCGACTTCTCCCTACCACTCGGTCGACGGCCTGCGGTTGCTGCGCTCCCCTCGCGGTGGCCGGGGAGGCGGCGAACGGCCGCACGATTGGTTTGTACCACTTGGCCACGGCGCGCACATTGGCACATTTTCCGGCCGAATGTCAAGACCACTTTCGCCAATTTCTCAGCTGGAACCAGAAATTCCATCGCGTTGGTCTTGACCAGCAGCACCGGCGAGCGCCGGCCGATGCGGTGAAGGCTGCGCGCTCAGGTCGGTGACGAGGCGGTAGCGATCGCCGCGGTAGATCGAGTGGACGAACTCGACGATCTCGCCGCGCTCCGAGCGCGTGACCCGCTCGAACAGGAAGGCCGGCGAGTGGAGCGGCACGCCCAGCGCCTCGGACTCCTCCTCGTTGGTCACCGTCGGCTCGATCGTCTGCATGCCTCCGGCGATCACGATCCCGTAACGCGAGCGCAGCAGGTCGTAGAAGGACTGACCCTCGAGATCGTCCGCGCTCAGGCCGGGGACGAGCGCCTCGCGGACGTGCAGGGTCTCGATCGCCATCGACTCGCGGTCGGCGAGACGCAGGCGCTTCGCCACGACGATCGGCTCCGACGGCGAGACGTGCAGGAAGCGGCCGAGCCGCGCCCCGGCCGGGACGATCTCGAGCCCGAGCGTCCTGCTCCCCGGCTGCATCCCGCGGCGGCGCATGTCCTCCGTGAAGGAGGTCATCGTCAGCTCCTGCGCGATCTTCGGCTCGCTCACGAACGTGCCCGAGCCGCGACGGCGGACGAGGTAGCCCTCGCGCGCGAGCTCGTCGAGCGCGGCCCGCACCGTCAGGCGCGAGACGCCGAGGTCGGCGCTCAGCTGGCGCTCCGAAGGGATCGCCTCGCCGACGCCGAGCCGGTCGATCAGGTCGAAGACGCGGTCGCGCGTCTCGCGTTGCTTCGTCACGGCGCTGCCGGGGCCAGCTGCGGCTCGGACGCCGCGGCGGCCGTCTCGTCCGGCAGCAGCGTCGACCCGGTCTCCGGGTCGAAGAAGTGCAGCCGCTCCGGGTCGAGCGTGAGCTCGACCGGCTGACCGCGGCGCACGGGCACGCGCGGGTCGATGCGCGCGCTGAAGAGCGCCTTCGAGTCCTGCAGCAGTGTGGCCTCGTCGCGGCCGATCACGTCGGTGGCGAACGCCTCGGCGTCGACGCGGAAGAACACGTGCGCATCGGAGCCGAGCTCCTCGACCACGAGTGGTACGACCGTCAGCGTGGTCAGGCCCGGAGCAGCCGTGGCGGCTGCCTCGAAGGCCTCGGGACGGATGCCGACGACGACCTCGCGCACGCCGGTCGCCGGCCGGCGCGACGGGTCGAGCGGAACGCGGAAGCCGCCGAAGCTGACCTCGTCGCCGTCGATCGCCCCCTCGACGAGGTTCATCGAAGGGGTCCCGATGAAGGCGGCAACGAAGACGTTCGCGGGATGGTCGTAGAGCCGCTGCGGCGTGTCGACCTGCAGGATCCGGCCGCCGTCGAGCACGGCGACCCGGTGGCCCAGCGTCATCGCCTCGGTCTGGTCGTGGGTGACGTAGATCGTGGTGACATCGAGGTTCGCGTGCAGCTGCGCCAGCGACGCGCGCATCTCCACGCGCAGCTTCGCGTCGAGGTTCGAGAGCGGCTCGTCCATCAGGAACGCCTTCGGCTCGCGCACGATCGCGCGGCCCATCGCGACCCGCTGGCGCTGTCCGCCCGAGAGCTGCGCCGGCTTGCGCTCGAGCAGGTCCTCGAGGCCGAGCAGCTTCGCAACCTCTTCCACCCGCCGCTTCGCCACCTCCTTCGGCGCCCTGCGCACCTTCAGGCCGTAGCCGATGTTCTTGCGGACCGACATGTGCGGGTAGAGCGCGTAGCTCTGGAACACCATCGCGATGTCCCGCCGGCGCGGGGCGAGCTCGGTGACGTCGGCGCCGCCGATCGAGATCGTCCCCTCGGTGACCTCCTCGAGGCCCGCGATCATGCGGAGGAGCGTCGACTTGCCGCACCCGGACGGCCCGACGAGCACCATGAACTCGCCGTCGCCGATGGAAAGGCTGACGTCGTCGACCGCGGTCACACCGCCCGCGTAGACCTTCGTCAGGTGCTCGAGCTGGATCTCCGCCACGAGCCGACAAGGATAGGACCGGTTCGGCCGAAAAGCAAGACCAACCGACGGCGACGCCACAACTGGTATTGACCACCTTGGTCGCGACAGCTTAGACTGCCTTCGTGGCGTCGAGCGAGGGACCCCGGACGTTGGACGGGCTGGTGACCGAGTCGCGGCGCGCCGACGGCGACTACGGCTCGCGCTCGACGCGGGAGCTGGTCGACCTGATGAACGCCGAGGACGCATCGGTTCCTGCCGCCGTCGCGGGCGTCGCGGCCGAGCTGGCCTCGGCGGTCGACGCGATCGCCGAGCGGCTCGCGCACGGCGGGCGGCTCGTCTACGTCGGCGCCGGCACGTCGGGGCGGCTCGCGGAGCTCGACGCCGAGGAGTGCGAGGGCACGTTCTCGACGGCGCCGGGCCAGGTGGTCGCGCTCGTCGCGGGACGCGACGCTGCCACCTCGGAGGCGCGCGAGGCGGCCGAGGACGACGCCGCGACGGGCCGGCAGGCGGTCGAGCAGCTCGGGGTCACGTCGTCGGACGCCGTCGTCGGCGTCAGCGCGAGCGGCCGCACGCCGTACGTGCTCGGCGCCCTCGCGGCCGCCGCCGACGCGGGCGCGCTGACCGTCGCGCTCGTCTGCACCGAGGATGCCGAGCTCGCGCGAGCGGCGGAGCACGAGCTCGCCGTCGTCGTCGGGCCCGAGGTCGTCTCCGGCTCGACGCGTTTGAAGGCCGGGACGGCGCAGAAGCTCGTCCTGAACACGATCTCGACCGTCACCATGATCCGGCTGGGCAAGACCTACGGCGACCTGATGGTCGACGTGCGCGCGTCGAACGAGAAGCTCGAGGCGCGGGCGCGCCGCGTCGTCCGCGAGGCCGCGGGCGTCTCCGACGACGAGGCGCGCGAAGCGCTCGCGGCGGCAGGCGGCAGCGCCAAGGTCGCGGTCGTCGCGCTGCTCGCCGACGTCGACGCGGACGCAGCGCGCAGCCGGCTCGAGCAGACGGGCGGCAACATCCAGGCGGCGCTGGCGCCATGAGGCTCGGCGTCGAAGCTGCCGTCGTCGGCGGCGCCCTCGTCCGCGGCGACGTCGAGGTGGTGGACGGCATCGTCACCGGCTGCGGCCTCGAGGTCGGCGGCAACGGCGGCCGGATCGCGGTGCCAGGCTTCGTCGACCTGCAGGTCAACGGCTTCGCAGGCGTCGACCTGATGGGGGCGGACGCCGACGGCTACCGGCGCGCCGGGGAGGCGCTGCTCGAGACCGGCGTCACCGCCTACCTCCCCACCTTCATCTCGGCCCCCGAGGAGGACCTGCTCGCCGCGCTCGGCAACGTGCCCTCCGACCGCCCGGGCGCGCGGATCCTCGGCGTCCACCTCGAGGGGCCGTTCCTGTCCCCCAAGCGCCTGGGCATCCACCCGCCCTCGGCGCGCCGCGACCCGGACCCCGCGCTGCTCGAGCGCCTGCTCGGCGCGGGCCCGGTGCGGCTGATGACGCTCGCGCCGGAGCTGCCCGGCGCGCTGGAGCTGATCGACCGCCTGCTGCTCGCCGGCGTCGCGGTCTCGTGCGGGCACTCGGACGCGACGGCGGCGGAGGCGACGGCCGCGTTCGACCGCGGCGCCCGCGCCGTGACGCACCTCTTCAACGCGATGCGCCCGTTCCGCCACCGCGACCCCGGCCTCGCCGGAGCCGCGCTCGCCCGCGAGGACGTGACGATCCAGATCATCCTCGACGGCATCCACCTCGCCCGCGAGACGGCGCGGGTCGTGGCGCAGTCGGCGCCGGGACGGGTCGCGCTCGTCACCGACGCGGTCGCCGCCGCCGGCATGGGCGACGGCACCTACCTCCTCGGCGGGTTCGAGGTCGAGGTGCGCGACGGCGTCGTCCGCGGCGCCGACGACGTGCTGGCCGGCAGCGCGCTCACGATGATCGAGGCGGTGCGGAACCTGGCCGACCTCGGCATCCCGCTGGCCGACGCGATCGGCGCGGCGACGACCGTTCCGGCACGCGTGCTCGGCACGCCGGAGCTGGGACGGCTCGAGGTCGGCGCGCTCGCGGACCTGCTCGTGCTGGACGACAACCTCGAGATCGAGCGCGTCTGCGTCGGCGGCGAGGCCCGTGTCGTCGCCTGACGGGCTCGCCGTCCACGACCCCCCGGGCGCCGTCTTCCTCGCCGAGATCCGCGAGCAGCCACACGCGCTGCGCGCGTTGCTCGAGCACGACGCCGACTTCGCCCGCGTCGCCGCGACCGCCCGCGAGCGCGCGGCCACGACCGTCCGGATGGTCGGCCACGGCTCGTCGGACAACGCGGCCTCGTACGGCGTCTACGCCTTCGGCCTGCTGCCGCGCTGGACCGCGCTGCGCGACTCGATCACGCTGACGGCGTACTACCACGCGCAGCTCGAGCTGCGCGGCTCGACCGTCGTCGCGCTCTCGCAGTCCGGGCGGACGCCCGACGTGATCGACTACCTCGTGCGCGCGCGGCGTGCCGGCGCGTACACGGTCGCCCTCACGAACGATCCGAGCTCGGAGCTCGCGCACGAGGCGGACGACGTCCTCCCGCTCGCCGCCGGTCCCGAGAACGCCGTCGCCGCGTCGAAGACGTACCTGAACCAGGTTGCCGCTCTCTGCCTGCTCGCCGCGCACGCGGCCGGCGAGGGCGAGCGGGTCGCCGCGGAGATCGCGACGACGGCCGGGCTGCTGGAGGAGCTGCTGCCCGGGCTCGAGCCGGCCGTTCGCCGGATCGCGCTCCCGTTCGCCTCGGTCGGCCGCATGTTCGTCGTCGGCCGCGGCATCCAGTTCGGGACGGCGCGCGAGATCGCGCTCAAGCTGCTCGAGACCTGCCGCGTCGCCGCGGAGCCGCTGACCGCGACCGACCTCGCGCACGGCCCGGTCGCGGCGCTCGACCCGCTCTTCCCCGTCTGGACGATCGCCGCCGACGACGCGACGCTGCCGGCGGTCGTCGGGGCCGCCGAGCGCGTCCTGCTCGCCGGCGCGACGCTCGTCGCGAGCGGCGACGCCGCCGACAGGCTGGCGGGGGCGGCCTACGCCCTGCCCGTGCCGAGCCCGCCCTCCCCGCTCCTCTCGCCGCTGCTCTCGGTCGTGCCGGGGCAGCTGTTCGCCCTCGAGCTCGCGCGCGCCAAGGGGCTCGACCCCGACCGGCCGGAAGGGTTGACGAAGGTCACGCTTGCCCGCTGAGGGGGCGCCGTTCCTCGCGGTCGACGTCGGCGGGAGCTCCGTCAAGCACGCGCTCGTCGTCGACGGGCGGCTCGAGGCACACGCGCGCGAGCCGGTCGCGCCGGGCCTCGACGGGCTCGTCGCGCAGCTGCGGCGGATCCACGGCGAGGCGGCGGTGCCCTCGTGGGGCCTCTGCATCGCCGGGCTCGTCGACGCGGAGCGGGGCGTGGTGCGCTACGCGTCGAACCTGCCGCTGCGGGAGACGCCGCTGGTCGAGCTCCTGCCGGCGCCGGCCGTGTTCGCGAACGACCTCGTCGCCGCGACGGTGGGCGAGGCCGACGGCGGAACGCTCGCGCTGCTCCAGGCCGGGACCGGGATCGCCGGCCGGTGTGCTGTCGCCGGGCGTGTCGATGCGCGGCCGTACGCCGGCGAGGTCGGGCACCTCCGCTTCCGGCGGGACGGCCTGCGCTGCCGCTGCGGCCAGTTCGGGTGCGCCGAGGCCTACGGCGCCTGGGGCGGGATCCTCGACCGTCACGCCGCGGCCGGCCGGCCCGAGCCGACGCCGGGCTCGCTCTACGCCGAGATCGAGCAGGACGCGTGGGCGCACGAGGTGCTCGACGACGCGCTCGAGGCGATCGGCTTCGCGGCCTCCGCCCTCGTCGCCGCCTGCGACCCGGGGACGCTCAGGGTCGGCGGGGGCGTCGCGGCGGCGTGGGGCGAGACGCTGCTCGAGGCGATCCGCGGCGCGCTGGCGACGAGCGTCCTGCCGGACGTGGCCTCGGCGACGACCGTCGAGCCCGCACGCCTCGGCGAGGCTGCCGCGCTCGTCGGCCTCTACCGGCTGAGCCTAGAAGTGTGACGTGACCCCGGCCGGGTCGGCGTCGGAGTCGCGAGCCGCCGGCGCTCGCTCCTCGAGCCACGAGTAGGCGTACTCGCCGTCGTCGAGCCCCTGCGCGAGCTTCGTCAGCCGCAGCGGGTGGAAGGTGTCGCACATCACCGCCAGCTCGTGCGTCTCCGTCTGGCCGATCGACTTCTCCGCGAGCCCGGGGTGCGGGCCGTGCGGGATGCCGGACGGGTGGAGCGTCACGGACCCGACCTCGATCCCGCGCCGCGAGCCGAAGTTGCCGGAGACGTAATAGATCATCTCCTCGGAGTTCAGGTTCGAGTGGTGGTACGGGATCGGGATCGCCAGCGGGTCGAAGTCGAGCTTGCGCGGGCAGAACGAGCAGATCACGAAGTTGCGGCCCTCGAACGTCTGGTGCGACGGCGGCGGCATGTGGATCCGCCCGGTGATCGGCTCGAAGTCGTGGATCGAGAACGTCCACGGGTAGACGTAGCCGTCCCAGCCGACGACGTCGAACGGGTGGTAGTCGAGCAGGTACGTCTGGTAGCCGTCGCGGATCCGCACCTTGACGGGGAACTCGCCGCGGTCGCGGTTCGTCCGGAGGTCGGTCGGCGGGTGGATGTCGCGGTGGTAGTAGGGCGCGTGCTCCAGCAGCTGCCCGTA
>DASSMZ010000119.1:0-14477 GCA_035688325.1 Gaiellaceae bacterium | reverse complement strand
CAGCCCGGGCGCGCCGACTTCGGCAACCGCGTGCTGGCGAGCGTCAAGTTCAGCACGCTGCCGGACGACTCGCCCGGCGACGGCCGCGGCCACGGCACCTTCGTGGCGGGCATCGCCGCCGGCGCGGCGGACAACTACACGGGCGGGACGCCTCAGGCGCCGCTCGTCTCGCTCGACGTGATGGACGACCACGGCGTGGCCCGGACGAGCGACGTGATCGCGGCGTGCCAGTGGATCCTCGCGAACAAGAACACCTACAACATCCGGATCGCGAACTTCTCGCTGCACTCGACGACGAAGAGCCACTTCTTCCAGGATCCGCTCGACCAGGCGGTCGAGAAGCTGTGGTTCAACGGCGTCGTCGTGGTCGCGGCGGCCGGCAACTACGGCTCGGCCACCGGCCCGAGCGGCGTGCTCTACGCACCGGGCAACGACCCGTTCGTGATCACCGTCGGCGCGGTCGACATCGGCGGCACCAAGGCGGTTCACGACGACGTCAACGCTCCGTGGTCGGCCTACGGCCGCACGCCCGACGGGTTCATGAAGCCGGACCTGGCGGCTCCGGGTCGCTACATGGTCGGGCCCGTCCCGGTCGGCTCGACCCTCGCGGTCGAGAAGGCGGGCAATATCGTGGCACCCGGCTACATCCAGCTGTCGGGCACGTCGTTCGCGGCGCCGGTGATCTCCGCCGCCGCGGCGCAGATCCTGGCGAAGCACCCGGAGTTCACGCCCGACCAGGTCAAGGGCGCGCTGATGGTGTCGACGAAGCCGGTCGACGGAACGCCGCTCGGCTCCGTCGGCGTCGGCGAGATCCAGGTCAGTAACGCCAACGCGGTCAAGACGCCGCCGAACCCGAACAAGGCGCTGGATCAGTTCCTCACGAGCGACGCAACCGGCGGACCGGCGTTCGACGCCGTCAGCTGGTCGGACGTCGCGAAGGCGAACGTCTCGTGGGACTCGGTCTCCTGGGCCGACGTCTCCTGGGCCGACGCCGCGTGGAACACGGTCTCGTGGGCGGACGTCTCGTGGGACTCGGTCTCGTGGGCGGACGTCTCGTGGGCCGACGTCTCGTGGGCGGACGTCTCGTGGGCCGACCAGGCGTACGAGGACGCGGCCGAGGGCGACGCCGCCGCCGACCCGAGCGCGTACGAGCTGACGCCGGAGCAGGCGGCCGAGATCATGGCCGACCCGGCGCTGGCGCCCGATCCGAGCACGCTGCCGAGCGACGTCTCGTCGGCGGCGACGGATCCGGCGGCAGACCCGGGAACGGGCTAGAGGCGACGGACGGGGCGACCAGACGACGCGAGAGGCCGGCGACCGCCGGCCTCTCACTCGTTCGGGGGATATTCGGGCCGTACCGAAAAAGGGGGATGTGACCCCTCCGCCCGCGGCGTAGCGTCCGGGAGTGGTGGTGCGGCCCGCGTGCCTTCATCACCCGAGAGACGGCTTGTGTTCCTGCGGCACCGCGCGGGGCGCGGAGATGAGGAGACGTAGCGGGGAATGACTGGCTTCGACGGCAGCCAGAGACGGGCGGGGCAGACGGAGTGAGCGCCGTCCCGAGCGCGATCGCCCACGACGTCGAGTCGGTCGGCCGCGACGCGCCGGCGCTGGCACCGAAGGCCGCCGGGTACTTCTTCCTCGTCGCCGCCGCCGCGATGGCGACGACCGTGCCGCTGCTCTCGCGGCTCTCGCTCGACACGCCCGGGTGGGCGACCTTCGTCGTCCTCGGCGCGATCGCGGCGGTCGCGCAGCTCTTCGTCGTGCGCACGCCGCGCAACCAGTCGTACCACACGACGATCGTCTTCCTGATCCCGGCCGCGATGCTGCTGCCGCCGGGGCTCGTGGCGCTGATCGGCGTCGTCCACCACCTGCCCGAGTGGCTGAAGACGCGCAGCGCCTGGTACATCCAGATCTTCAACATCTGCAACTGGACGCTCGCGATGCTCGCGGCGTACGCGAGCTTCCACGCCGTGAGCCGACTCGCACCCGACTCGAACGTGGTGTACGCGCTCGCCGGAATCTCCGCGGCGGCCGCGATCGTGGCCGTCAACCACTTCCTGATGGCGCCGATGCTCCACCTCGCGCGCGGCCACTCGGTGCGCGAGTCCGGGCTGTTCTCGTTCCCGAGCCTGTCGACCGACCTCGTGCTGGCGATGCTGGGCGTCGCGATGGGCGCGTTCTGGACGCGGAACCCGTGGCTGATCCCGTTCTCCGTCGCGCCGCTGCTACTGATCCACCGCTCGCTCTCGGTACCGCAGCTGCAGGAAGAGGCGCGCGTCGACCCGAAGACGGGCCTCTTCAACGCGCGACACTTCGCCGCGGCGCTGCACGAGGAGCTGCAGCGCGCCGAGCGCTTCCAGCGGCCGCTCTCGCTCGTGATGGCCGACCTCGACCTGCTGCGCGACATCAACAACACCTACGGCCACCTCGCTGGCGACGCGGTCCTGCAGGGGATCGCCGAGGTCTTCCGCGCCCAGCTGCGCCAGTACGACGTGCCGGCACGGTTCGGCGGTGAGGAGTTCGCGATCCTGTTGCCCGAGACGCCGCCGGAGCAGGCGTTCGAGATCGCCGAGCGGATCCGGCGCACGGTGGCCGCCAAGGCGTACGACGTCGAGACCTCCAGCGAGCCGATCCGTGCCACCGTCTCGATCGGGGTCGCCGGCTTCCCGCGCGACGGCTCCGACGCGAACGAGCTGATCCACCAGGCCGACCTCGCGGTCTACCGGGCCAAGCTGCAGGGGCGAAACCGTGTCCTCGACGCGAGCTCCGAGCCGCTGCTGCTGCCCGAGAAGCGGCAGGGACGGCTCGTCGCGGTGCCGGAGGACGGCGACCACGTCGCGCCGTTGCCGCCGCCGCCCGAGTCGGCGCCGACGCAGGAGCGCCGCCACCCGCGGCCGCACGCCATGCACGGCCCGCGCTTCCTCTCGCTCTCGCGGCGGCTGGCCGTCTTCGTCGGCATCGTCAGTGTCGTCGGCATCGCCGCCGGGACGTTCGGCGCGGTGTTCGGCAACAGCACCGACTGGATCGGGCTGATCGCGCTCGTGGCGCTGGTCGGGGCGGGGCAGGCGCTCGCGCTCGAAGTCGACGACGGCTCGATCTCCGTCAGCGCCGTCGGCTCGATCGCCGGTGCAGCCTTGTTCGGCGTCCGGGCCGCGCTCGCGATCGCGATCACGATCGCGGCCGTCGAGTGGAGCGCCAGGCGTTCGCCGTTCCACTACGTCGTCTTCAACGTCGGCACGCTCACCCTGTCGTCGCTCGCGGCCGCCGCGGTGTTCATGGGCGGCTTCGGCGGCGACCTCGGCAAGGTCGTCTACGTCGCGGCCGGCGTCGCGGCCGGGGCGACGTACTTCGGGGTCAACATGAGCCTCCTCAGCGGCGTGGTCGCGATCGAGGGCCACGAGCGCTGGTGGGCGGTCTTCAGGGAGCGCTTCGCCTGGCTCGCGACGCACTACCTCGTGTACGGCTTCATCGGCGGCGTGATCTGGGTCGGGCACCAGACGGCCGGCCTCTGGGCGCTGGCGGTCTTCGCCGTCCCGCTCCTGCTGATGCGCAAGACGCAGGAGGCGTACCTGCGCCACACGCAGCGCAGCGCGCAGAAGCTCCGCGCGGCGGCCGAGACGATCCAGACCCAGAACGTCTCGCTCGAGCAGGCGAACCGGCTGCTGAAGGAGCGCTCGACGGCCGCCATGCAGAGCCTCTCGGCAACCGTCGACGCCCGCGACGCCTACACCGCCGGCCACTCGCGGCGCGTCCAGCAGCTCGCGCTGGCGATCGGTCGCGAGCTCGGGCTCTCGCAGGCCGAGCTCGATCTGCTCGGCCACGCCGCGCTCTTCCACGACATCGGCAAGCTCGCGATTCCGGACGCGATCCTGCTCAAGCCCGCGAGCCTGACGGAGGAGGAGTGGGAGCTGATGCAGCGGCACGCCGACGAGGGCGCCCGCATCATCGACCGCCTCGGCTTCCTGAACGACGCGGTGCCGGCGATCCGGCATCACCACGAGCGGTTCGACGGCACGGGCTACCCGGACGGCCTGAAGGGCGAGGAGATCCCGCTCGGCGCCCGCATCATCCACGTCGCCGACGCGCTCGACTCGATGCTGACGACGCGGATCTACCGGGCGGCCCGGCCGGCCTCGGAGGCGCTCGAGGAGCTTCGCCGGGCCGCGGGAACGCAGTTCTGCCCGCGCTGCGTCGCCGCGCTCGAGCGGATCCTCCCGATCGAGGGCATCGACGACGAGGACCAGCGCCCGCGCGTCCTCGTCGCCTCCTAGCTCGAAGCTTCTAGCAAGCTTCCGCAAACGCTAGCCTGCAGTTTGCGGGCGGAAGCAATTGCTCTATCCTTGTTGGTGAAGACGATACCTCGCCGGCCCCAGTACCGCGCGCTCGCGGGCATCGACCGGAAGGCGCTCGAAGCCTTTCAGGCCGGCATCCGCAAGCGCTACACGGACGAGCAGATCCTCGCCGAGCTCTCCGCCTGCGCCGAGCGGCTGGGGCGGTCGCCGACGATGCGCGAGTTCGCGGCCGACCCCGAGACGTCCGTACACCCGCAGACGGTGATCGAGCACTTCGGCAGCTGGAACGAGGCCAAGCGCAAGGCCGGCCTCGTCCCGCGCCGCTTCGCGACGCGCCAGGAGCTGCTCGACCTGCTCCGGGGGCTCGGCGCCGAGCTCGGCCGTGTCCCGACCGCGCGCGACATCGAGGAGCACCGTGGCCGCATGCCGTCGAAGTCGCTCTACTGGCACACGTTCGGCTCGCTCGCCACCGCGCTGCGCGAGGCGGGGTTCGACGTGCCGGTGGGGGAGGAGAAGCTCGAGCGGGCGCTGGAGCAGGGCGTGGAGCTCGCGCGCGCGCTCGGGCGGCTGCCGAAGTTCGCCGACTGGTCGGAAGCGCGCAAGCAGGACGAGTCGCTCCTCACCGAGTGGCAGATCTACCGCATGTTCGAGGGTCGCAAGGGCGCGTGGTCGACCTTCCAGTTCCTCGTCCGCGAGCGGCTCGTCGCGAACGGAACCGCGGTCGCGCCCGACGGGCGCCTCGCCGGCTAGGCGATCGAGGCGAGCGCCGCGAGGCGCTGAAGGCTCAGCTGAGCCTCCTGCGGCGCGCGGACGGCCGGCAGCGCGTTCTCCTCGACGAAGTCGCGGTCGGGCCGGAACCGGAGCGTCTCGACGACCTCGCCGCCGACGACGACCGCGAGCGTGCCCTCGGCGACCTCGCGCTTGCGCAGCTTCAGCTTCAGGAACCGCTCTGCGACCTCGAGCGCGGCCTTCGTCGAGGCGAACAGCAGCTCGTCCTGGGCCGTCCCGAGCCAGAGCGGCCGGCCGACACCGCGGGCGAGGAACAGTGTGCGCACGCGACGCTCGTCGAGCCACGCCGTGGCCATCGAGCCGTGGAGCTGCTCCAACGCGCACGGGTCGTTGTCGCTCGCCTCGGCGAGGGCGAAGATCGCCTCGGAGTCGACCGTCATCTCGGGCTCGGCGCGCTCGAAGCCGTGTTGCTCCATCAGCGCGTCGTCGTTGAGGATGATCCCGTTGTGGACGCCGAAGACCGATCCGTGGCGGATCGGGTGGTTGTTGGCCTCGATCCGCGGGTGGCCCTTCGTGTAGTCGCGGACGTGGATGAGCACCTCGGTCGCGCTGGCGGGGAGGAGCACGTCCTCCAGCAACGCGCTGGCGCCCGAGCGCTGCTTGTGGATCGTCACCGGGCCCGGGCCGCGCCGGTACGCGTACCCGACGGCGTCGGCGCCGCGCTCGGCGATCCCTGCCAGCAGGGCCTGGGCCGCGAGCGTCCGATCGACGTCGCTGGCCGCGCTCAGGCTGTATCCGGCAATACCGCACATTTCTCAGGAGACCCCGTCAACCGTAACGGCGACCACCTCGGTCGCCGTAGATTCTGACGACGGCTTCGGCTGAGAGTTAGCCATACCCGTGCCTCCTCGGTTCGACACACGGGTTCCTGATCCCTCGTGCGGGTGGAAACGTCCCTCAAGCGGGGGACTAGGCCTACCGATAGAGCCGGCATGGAGCAGCGGCCGCTTCCAAAAGCGCTCCCCGGACCCGAAAGCGCGGAGCCTCGGCTCGAAGTCGTTCGCGACGAGGTCGAGGAGGCCGAGAAGGTCGAGACGGAGCCGACCGAGCCGCAGACGGCCGACCCGCTGAAGCTCTACGTCCGCCAGATCGGCGACGGGCCGCTGCTGACGCCGCCGCAGGAGCGCGAGCTCGCGCGCCTGAAGGACCTGGGCGACGAGGAGGCCAAGAAGAAGCTGATCGAATCGAACCTCCGGCTCGTGATGTCGATCACGCGCAACTACACGAAGGCCGGCGTCCCGCTGCTCGACCTGATCCAGGAGGGCAACCTCGGCCTCATCCGCGCCGTCGAGAAGTTCGACTACAAGCTCGGCTACAAGCTCTCGACCTACGCGACGTGGTGGATCCGCCAGGCGATCACCCGCGCGCTCGCCGACCAGGGCCGGACGATCCGGCTGCCCGTCCACGTCGCCGAGCAGGTGCGGCGCGTGATGCGCGCGCGGCGTGTGCTGGCCCAGAAGCTGAACCGCGAGCCGCTCCTGCCCGAGATCGCCAAGGAGAGCGGCTTCCCACCCGAGCGCGTCCGGACGCTGCTCGAGCTCGTCGAGGACCCCGTGAGCCTCGAGACCCCGGTGGGCGACGGCGAGAGCCTCTACGGCGACCTGATCGAGGACACGAAGTCCGAGCGGCCCGACACTGCCACCGCGGAGCACCTGCGCTCCGCAGAGCTCGCCGAGGCGCTGCTGCGCCTCACCCCGCGCATGCGGCACGTCGTCACCCGACGCTTCGGCCTCGACGGCGAGCCGCCGCAGACGCTCGAGGAGGTCGGCGCCGATCTCGGCATCACCCGCGAGCGCGTGCGTCAGCTCGAGTCGCGCGCCCTGCGCGAGCTCCGCTCGGTCGCGCCGGGGCTGCAGCTCTACCTGCGCGCGGAGTAGGACCGCGTCCCGCGGGTAGCCTGGCCCGCGTGGAGCTCGTCGACTGCCACTCCCACGTCGTCCCCTCCGGCGACGACGGCGCTCAGACGCTCGAGCACGGCCTCGAGCTGTGCGACCTGGCCGCGGCGTCGGGGACGACTGTGCTGTTCGCGACACCGCACGTCTGGCCGCACCTGACCTTGACGGACGAGCGCGAACGCGCGATCAGGCGCGCGTACGAGCGCCTGCGGGAGCGCGCGCGGCTCGAGCTGCGGCTCGGCTTCGAGCTGACGCCGGCGCCGCCGCTCCTGCGCGAGGATCCGGCGCGCTACGCGCTCGAGGGAACCGAGGTCGTGCTCGCGGAGATGCCGTTCCCGGGCCCGTCCGACGACCTGATCGAGCTGGCGGAGCACGTCGAGCGGGCGGGCTTGACGCCGCTCGTCGCTCACCCGGAGCGCACGGAGCCCGTGCTGGAGCGCCCGGAGCTCGCGCGGGAGCTGGCCGAGCGCTGGCCCCTGCAGCTGAACGCGTCGAGCCTGCTCGGCCGGCACGGGCGCGCGATCGAGGAGCTGGCCTGGGAGCTGCTGGAGGTCGCGTCCGTCGTCGCCTCGGACGGCCACCGGCTGACACGGCCGGCGCGTCTGGACGAGGCCTACGAGCGCGTCAGGGAGCGAGTGGGGGAGGACGCCGCGCTGCCGCTGTTCGACGGGTCGGCGCTCGGGCTCAAGACCCGGCGACCGCCTCCATCTCGCGCAGGCGCGCCAGGCGCTTGAGCGCCTCGGTCTCGATCTGGCGCACGCGCTCGCGCGTGAGGCCTAGCCGCCGTCCGATCTCCTCGAGCGTCTTCGGCTCCTCGTCGATCAGGCCGTAGCGGAGGACGAGCACCTTGCGCTCGCGCTCGGTGAGGGCGCCGAGCGCCTCCGCCAGCGCCTGGCAGCGCAGCGAGACCTCGACCTCCTCGTCCGGAAGCGGCCCGTCGCCGGCGACGAAGTCCCCGAAGACGGCGTCCTCGGTCTCGCCGACCGGCTGGTCGAGGCTCGTCGACGCTCGTGCGGCGGCCTTGACCTCGTGCGCCTGCGCGATCGGGAGGTTCGCCTCCTCGGCGATCTCCTCGAGCGTCGGCTCGCGCCCGAGCTGCGTCCAGAGCGTCCGCTCGGCGCGGTTCAGCTTCTGCATCCGCTCGACGATGTGGACGGGCATGCGGATCGTGCGCGCCTTGTCCGCCAGCGCGCGCGCGACGGCCTGGCGGATCCACCAGGTCGCGTAGGTCGAGAACTTGTACCCGCGGCGCCAGTCGAACTTCTCGACGGCCCGGATCAGGCCGAGCGTGCCTTCCTGGATCAGGTCGAGGAAGGGCAGCCCCTGGTTGCGGTAGTTCTTCGCGATCGAGACGACCAGTCGCAGGTTCGACTGGATCATCCGCGTCTTGGCCTCCATGTCGCCGCGCTCGATGCGCTTGGCCAGCTCGACCTCCTGGGCGGCCGTCAGGAGCGGATGTCGGCCGGCGTCACGCAGGAAGAGCTGCAACGCGTCGGTCGTCGTCTCCTGCTGCTGAACCGCCGGCGGAGGCGGCGGCGCGGGATCGTCGAGCTGCGGCTCGAGCACCTCGATGCCGCGCTGCTCGAGCTCGCGAAAGACCGCGTCCGTCTCGAGCGGATCGAGATGCAGCGGCTCGAGCACCTCGTTGAGGTCTCCGTACCGCAGCGATCCTGTCTGCTCCGCCTGCTCGACCAGCTCGTGCAGCTCGGGCGTCGCCAGGACGTTCTCGATCTCGACCGCGGTCATCCCGACAAGCTGCTTCCTGCCACTAGACAGCTTCCTGCCACGTTTACGCACCGGTCAAACCCGCTTCCCGGCGCGTCTTGGGCTCGATGCACGATAACGGGCGTTATGTCAACCTCGAATCCGAGCCCGCCGCCGGCCGCTCCACCCCCGCCCGGCAAGCGGGACCATAAAATTCGCCGAGCCGGTTTCCGTTTCGTCCACCGTTTTCGCTGACCTTTCCCTTGCGGGTAGTGCCCTCGAACTCGGCTTCGACCTACTCCGGTTCCGTGCTCGGCGCAAGAGGCAATCTAGGGGCGCGTCGAGGCGGGATCAAGGGGCCGCAACCACGCCGAGGCCGCAATTTGCGGAAATTCAATTCTCCACATTTCCACAGCACAGCGTGCAGCTTGTGGATAACGCGCCTGGGCGCCGTGGCGCGATAGAGTCGGCCCGTGCACCTCCGCCCTCCCGCGATCTCGCACGGCGTCATCTCGTTCATCTGGGCGCTCGTCTTCTTCCTCTATGTCTGGTGGGGCGGGATCGCCGTCGGCGTGAACGGCGGGATCGCGTTCATGTTCGGCGCCGTGATCGGCTTCCTCGCGTTCGTCGCCGTGCTGGCGTACGGGGCGGACGAGCCGCAGCGTCAGCCGCGGCGCGCCGACCGGCGCTGAGCGCCCGACAGCGCGAACACGAGCACACGCGCGAGCTCGGTGCCGAGCTTCTCGCGCAGCCGCTCGAAGACGGGGGTGCGCGGCTCGTCCTGGGCGCACTGCACGAGCAGGAGCTCGAGGCGCTTGGGCCGGCGGTTCTCGAGGGCGGCGCTCATGAGGTCACACGTATATCGGAACCCGTTCGGCCCGCTTCATCCCTCCCCGGAGGGACGGCGAGGCGGGCCGTCGGGGCCTAGTCGGTGCGGACCGTCTCGCGGTCGTCGCGCGCGGCCGCGTTCTCCTCGGCTGCCGCCTGCTGCTCGCGCGTGGTCGGCCGGTCCTCCGGCGGCGGAACCGATCCTCCGGCGGGCGCCACGGCGCGGCGCCTCCGGCGACCGAACCGGCCCTGCGCCGGCTCCACGGCCGGGCCGGACGTGTCGAACGTGTAGCCGAAGACGAGCCCGATTCCGAACGCGAGCACGGCGACGTACTGTCCGAGGGCGGCCACGAGCCCCTGGATGCCGATGTCGCTCGACCAGCTCCGGATGTGGTCGCGGAACCAGTTCGCGTCCGGCTGTGTCGCGACGATCACCCAGCCGGCAGCGATCAGCACCGGAATGAAGGCCAGCAGGAAGACGTTGACCGACATCCGCGGCCAGCCTCCCTTCGTCCAGCCGCCGAACACCTGCGAGAGCGCCATGACGAGGCCGGCGCCCGCGATGATCCCGTAGACGGCCCAGTAGCCGCCGTTCGAGCTGTCGCTGACCCGGGTCGCGAGCCACACGAGAAAGCCTGCGATTCCGGCGCACAGGAGCGTGACCGCTCCACGTGTCAAACCGTACATGCCACCACCTCCGGACGGTCCGTACCCCGGTCGGCCGGAAGTGAACCCCTCTACCGCAGGCCGACGCGACGGCTGTCGAAGCTCGCCGACTCCAGCTCGGCGGCGAACTCCTCCACCACGCGCTCGGCGTCGGCTGCGAACACGTGCTCGACCACGCCGATCTCGCGGTCGTTGTGGAACGGCACGTCCAGGTGCGGCGCGCTGACGAGGTTGACCGAGATCGTGCCGCAGGCCGGGCAGCGGACTGCGATCCCGACCTCCTCCCCGCGCCCTGCGGGCGCGAGCACGACGAAGGCCGAAGGGAATACCGGCCGCGACCGCGCCTCTGCGTAGCAGAAGAAGCTCCACGGCCACTCCCCCGCCTGGATCCGGCGTGCGGCGAGGTCGGCGAGCTCCGTCTCGAGCGGGTCGACGCTCGCCGTCATCAGGTTCAGGAACGTCTGCTCGCCGCCGAGACCGAGCGGCGCCCAGTCGAGCTCGTCGTGCGAGACGAGGCCGGGGTGGTCGTGGCCGCAGCCGCAGCCGAACTCGACCTCGAAGACGACCGGGTGCGCCGGGCCGGGCAGCCGCTCGAGCCGGCGGAACGACGAGAGCGCGACCCGCGCCTGACCCCGCTCCGGGCACGAGAACGTGTACCGGGTCGTGAGCGCGTCGTACATGACGAAGTTGTAGTCGGCGCCGCGGACGCCAAACGTGAGGGCGGTCAGTACCGGATGAGCGACTGGACGTCGAAGCCCTCGAGCTGCCTGCGGCCGTCGAGGAAGTCCAGCTCGATCACGAACGAGACGCCGACGATCTCGCCGCCGAGCTGCGACGCGAGATCACAGATCGCCCTGGCCGTCCCGCCGGTCGCGAGGACGTCGTCGTGCACGAGGACGCGCTGACCGTCCGCGATCGCGTCCGCATGGAGCTCGAGCGAGTTCTCGCCGTACTCGAGCGCGTACGACGAGCTGACGGTCTTCCACGGCAACTTCCCGGGACGCCTCGCCGCGACGAAGCCGCAGCCGAGCCGGTACGCCATCGCCGCGCCGAGGATGAACCCACGGGCCTCCGCGCCGAGGATCACGTCCGGCTTCCGCGGCTCAGCCCATTCGACGAGCAGGTCGGTCGCCTCCCGCAGTGACGCCGGGTCGGCGAGCAGCGGCATGATGTCCTTGAAGACGATCCCGGGCTCGGGGAAGTCCGGGACGTCGCGGATCTTCGCCCGCAGGGCGTTCGTGTCGATCACTGTCCTGCCACCTGTCTGAGATCGCGCCAGAAGAGCAGCTGCGAGAGCTCCTGCGCGACCTCGGCCAGTGTCTGGAGCTGCTGGACGGCCGCATCGCGTCGCTCGGCGTTGCGCGAGCGCAGCGACGGCGCGACCAGCTGCTCGAGCAGGCCGGCCTCGCGGTCGGCGGCCGTCCGGAACGTGCGCAGGTGCCGCGCGGAGATGCCGAAGCGGGCGAGCTTCGCGCAGGCGACGGCGATCTCGACGTCGCCGGCCGGGTAGAGCCGCTCGCCGCCGTCGCGGCGGGAGTGCAGCAGCCCGTACTCCTCGAGCTCGCGCGCGAGCTCCGGGGAGATCGCAGCCCGCTCGCACAGCTCGGCGAGGTCGAGCTCGTCGTCTGGATCGGCGAGGCCGACCGCGCGGCGCCGCCGGCGCTCCTTGCCGGCTCCGGACGGCGACGCGAGCTCCTGCCGGATCACGCGCAGGGGCAGAAACTCGTCCCGCTGCAGGCGCAGGATCGTCTCCAGGCGCTCGACGTCGTCCTCGCTGAAGAGCCGGTAGCCGCTCTGCGTGCGGCGCGGCGCGAGTAGGCCCTGGTCCTCGAGGTAGCGGATCTTCGAGATCGAGACGTCCGGGAACTCCGCCTGCAGACGCCGGCAGACGGTCCCGATCGTCAGCAGCCGGGAGCGCTCGGTTGTCGCCTCGGCCGTGCTCACGTCTCCAGGAAGCTGAGCTTGTACTTGCCGATCTGGAGCTCGTCGCCGTTCTCCAGGCGGCCCGACTCGATGCGGCGGCGGTTGAGGAAGGTGCCGTTGAGGCTGCCCTGGTCCTCGATGTAGTACGCGTCGTCCTTGTGCACGACCACGGCGTGCTTGCGGGAGACGGTGACGTCGTCGAGGAAGATGTCGCAGTCCGGCGAGCGCCCGATCGTGGTGCGGTCGCCCTGCGGGACGAAGTGCTCGCCCGCGCGGCCGCCGCCCGAGCGGACGACGAGCGCCGGCCCCTCGGTCCCGAGCTCCTCGAGTGTGAGCGCCGCTCCCTCCTCCGCGTCCTCGGGCGTGTAGCTCATCGTCGTCTCCGAGCCCGGCTCGTCCTTGACGAGCAGCGCGCCGCAACGCGAGCAGTAGTTGGCGGCTTCCTGGTTCTGGAAGCCGCACTCCGGGCAGTACACGTGGCTCATCCGCTCGCTCTCGTTTCGCGAGCGTGACCGCGCAGGCGTGACTGCGGCGAATCGAGACGCGTGGCGTGGCTCAATCAGCTCTCCGCGGGCGGGGCTGCCTTGCCGGCGAGAATCGCGGCGAGGTGGTCGACGTCGACCTCGTCGAGGATGCTCTCGGGCTTCTCGCGGAGCCGTGCCTGGAGCTCCGCGCGGAGCAGGTCGATGCGTCCGTGCAGGATGCGCCTCCGGTACGAGACCTCCTGCTCTTCCTTCGTCAGCTCGTCGATGAGCTGCTTGAGGTCGGCGTCGGTGAGTGAGCCAAGATCGGGAAACGGTTCCACGAGAGCCTTTCGTCCGCTGGCGGGCCGCACCCAGTCAAGCAGAAGGCGCTCGAAGGGTCAACCTCAGCTTGAGGTTCCGGCCGGCGACCCGGCTCCCTCCGCCTGCATGATCTCCTCGACCATCCGGCGCAGCTCGGACTCGAGCTCGGCCGACGCTTCCTCGCTCGCGCCCTCCGCGTAGATGTGGACGAGCGGCTCGTCGGGGTCGGGCAGCAGCTGCGCCCAGCCGCGCTCGTCGAAGACCTTGATCCCGTCCAGCAGGTCGACGTCGCGGTCGCGCAGCCGCTCCGTCATCACGCGCATGACCGTCCCCTTGAGCGACCATGGGCACGGCACCTGGCGGTGGACGAGCGTGCTCGCCGGCAGCTCGTGGACGAGCTCCGAGAGCGGCCGCTCGACGGGGGCGAGCAGCTCGAGCAGCTTGCAGAGGCTGGCCACGGCGTCGTAGGCCGGCAGGAACTCCGGGAAGACGTAGCCGCCGCCGACGGCGCCCGCGAAGATGACGTCGTCCTCGGCGGCCGCCTTCGTCAGCTCCGCGAGCGATGCCGGCGTCCGGATCACCTCGAGGCCGCTGCCCTCGACGAGCTCGTCGACGTGGCTCGTGACCGTGATCGGGAACGCCAGCTTCCCGCGGCGGCCATCGGAGCCCATCAGGCGCAGGAAGAGCAGCAGCGTCTGCTCGACCGGGATCTCGTGCGCTTGCTCGTCGATCAGGAACAGCCGCTCGCCGGCACGATCGAAGACGACGCCGAGGTCGGCGCCGATCGCCGTCACGAGCCGCTTCGCCTGGCCGACCGCCTCGCGCAGCCCCGTGTGCTGCTCGCCGCCGTCGGACGCAAAGCCGTGGGCGCTGACGGCCTCGACGCCCAGCGGCCCCAGCACGAGCGGCAGCACGTACGACGTCGCCGAGTAGCCGTAGTCGACCACGATCCGGTAGCCGCGATCGCGGATCGCCACCCGGTCGAGGCCCGAGAGCAGATCCTGTGCGTAGCTTTCGCGGACGCGAGCGGGGTAGGTGACGGCGCCGACCGCGTTGTACGCGGCGCGCCGTAGCTCCAGGCGCGCGAAGTGCTTCTCGATCTCCTTCTGCAGCGACGCCGTCAGCTGGATGCCCGGCTGCTCGTAGAAGCGGATCTCGAGCATCTCCGGGTCGCTGTAGCTGACGCCGACGTGGAAGCCGGCGTCGTAGCTCTCCGTCTTGAGCAGGTGCCGGCTGACGGCCGCCGGCAGGACGCGCAGGTCGGCCACGTCGACGCCGGTCGAGTTGAGGCCGGAGATCATCGCCCGCTTGACCATCCGGCACGCGGCCGGCGACTCGCGGCTGGCGACGACGCGCGCGCCGCGCTTCAGCGCCGTGCCGAGCGCCGCGGCCAGGCGAACCGCGGTCTCGGGCGTCAGGTCGACGTTGACGAGGCCCGAGACCCCGTCGACGCCGAACAGGTTCGACGTCGCGCGAGACTCCCAGATCAGGCTCTCGTGGATCTGCGCGCCCGTCTCGACCTCCTTGTACGGGTAGATCCGGACGCCCGGCAGGACGGCGCTCTGCGCGCCGAGCGTCACCTCGTCGCCGATCGC
>DASSMZ010000102.1:0-6672 GCA_035688325.1 Gaiellaceae bacterium | reverse complement strand
CGCGCCGGATCGCCGCCGTCAGGGAATCGCGTCGCTGCTGCTGAACCGGCTCTTCGAGCTGACGGCCGGGCGCAGCCGCCGCGGCTACACGCTCGAGGTGCGCGTCTCGAACGCCGGCGCGATCAAGCTCTACGAGGATCTCGGCTTTCGCCCTCGCGGCGTCAGGCGCGGCTACTACACGGACAACCGCGAGGACGCGCTGATCATGTGGAAGGACCCGATCGTTCGCGACGTCGTCGCGAACGACTAGCGGAACTCCGCCGTCCGTGGCTGAGACCGGCGTGATCCTCGGGATCGAGACGAGCTGCGACGAGACGGCGGCGGCGGTCGTGGACGGCGGCGCGATCCGTTCGAACGTCGTCTCCTCGCAGGCCGACCTCCACGCGCGGTTCGGCGGCGTCGTCCCGGAGGTCGCATCGCGGCGGCACCTCGAGCTCGTGCTGCCGGTCGTGCGCGAGGCCCTCGGCGAGGCGGAGGCGTCGCTCGGCGACCTGGACGCCGTCGCGGTCACGCAGGGGCCGGGCCTGATCGGTGCGCTGCTCGTCGGGCTCAGCGCCGCGAAGGCGCTGGCGTGGGGGCGCGGGCTGCCGCTGATCCCGGTGAACCACCTGCACGGCCACGTCGCCTCGCTCTACCTCGAGCCGGGCCCGCTGGAGCCGCCGTTCCTCTGCCTGCTCGCGAGCGGCGGGCACACGCTGCTCGTGGACGTGCCGGAGCACGGTGCGTTCGAGATGCTCGGCACGACGCTCGACGACGCGGCCGGCGAGGCGTTCGACAAGGGCGCCCGGCTGCTCGGCCTCGGCTATCCCGGCGGCGCCGAGATCGACCGGCTCGCCCGCGACGGCGATCCCGAGGCGTTCGACTTCCCGGTCGCACGCGTACCGGGTCTCGACTTCTCGTTCTCCGGCGTCAAGACCGCGCTGCTCTACGCGGTCCGCGACCTCGGCCAGGCGCTCGCCGCGCGCAAGGCGGATCTCGCCGCGAGCTACCAGCGTGCGATCGTGCAGGCGCTCGTCCGGCGGACGCTCGAGGCGGCGGAGCGCACCGGCGCCGCGCAGATCGCCGTCGTCGGGGGCGTCGCGGCGAACTCGGAGCTCCGCGCGGCGCTCCCGGAGGCGACCGCGCCTCCGCTTGCGCTCTGCACCGACAACGCGGCGATGATCGCGTCCGCGGCCAGGTACGCAGAGGCGATCCCGCCGCCCGGCTATCTTGCGCTGGATGCCTATGCGTCGGCTCTCTGAGGCTGCGCTCGCGGTCCTGGCGCTCGCGGTCGCGGGACTGGCGGTCGGGTTCGGCGTCGGCGCGGCCAAGCAGCGCCCGGTCGGCTCCGAGGCCTCCTCGTGGCGCGGCCTCGTCGGCGGCGCGCACTCGTCCGTCTCGACGGGGCAGCGCGTGCTCGTCGTGCTGCGCTCGCCCTCGATGGCGCAGCGCGTGGCGATGAACGGCGGCGTCGCCAGCCAGCAAAAGGAGCGCACGTGGACGCGGATCGCGCTTGCCGCGCAGCGGCAGCTGCTCGCGGAGCTGAGCACGCGCGGGATCCGGCCGCGGATCCAGTTCAGCTACTCGCGCGTCCTGAACGGGTTCTCGGCGCCCCTCGACGCGCGGGCGATCGCCGTGCTCGAGCGCCGGCCCGAGGTCGCCGGCGTCTACCCGGTCCGCGCTGCCTACCCGGCGTCGGTGTCGTCGCAGCTGCTCGGCTCGAAGGGCGTCGCGCTCGGCGCGAGCAGCCTGCCGGCGCTGCGGCTGCCCGGGTACGACGGGCGGGGCGTGACGATCGCGCTGCTCGACACCGGTGTCGACCGCGCGCAGCCGTACCTCCGCGGGCGCCTGCAGCCGGGGATCGACATCGTCGGCGGCGACACCGACGCGACGGCGGCGAGCGACCCCAGCGGCGGCGGCCGGCTCGAGCGGCACGGCACCGAGATGGCCGGGATCCTCGTCGGCGCGGGCGGGCCGGGCGGGATCGCCGGCATCGCGCCGGGCGCGTCGGTGCTGCCGATCCGGGTCGCCGGCTGGCAGTCGGACGCGACCGGCGGTTCGGCCGTCTACGCGCGCACCGACCAGCTGATCGCCGGGCTCGAGCGCGCGGTCGACCCGAACCTCGACGGCGACGCCCACGACGCAGCCCGCGTCGCGCTGATCGGCGAGGCGGTCTCGTACGGCGCCTTCGCGGACTCGCCCGAGGCGCGCGCGATCCAGGGCGCGACCGAGCTCGACACGGTCGTCGTCGCACCGGTGGGGAACGACGGCCCCGCCGGCCCGGCCTACGGCAGCGTCTCGAGCCCCGGCGGCGCGCCGGAGGCGCTGAGCGTCGGCGCCGCCGACCTGCGCAAGCGGGCCGAGGAGGTGCCGGTCGCCGTGCGCGCGGGCCTCGACCTGGTGCTCGACCGTTACCTGCCGCTCGCGGGCGCCGTCGTCTCGAACCGTCCGGCGGAGCTCGAGCTGGCGCCGCCGGCCTCGTCGGGGATCCACGGTTTCTTCGACGGGCGCGGGCGCAGCCTCGTCGCCGGACGCGCGGCGCTCGTCGACGGGGGCGCCGACCCGCAGCAGGAGGTCGAGGACGCGGCGCGAGCCGGAGCGAGCGCCGTCGTCGTCTACGGCACGCAGCTTCCGGCCGGAGGCCTCGGGCTCGACGAGTCGATCGACGTGCCGGTCGTGAGCGTGCCGCGGCGGGTAGCGCGGGTCGCGCTGACGGCGATCCACAACGGCGAGCACCCGGCGATCTCGATCGGCGTCCCGCGGGTCGTGCAGAACGCCGGCACCGGCGGGATCGCGCCCTTCTCGTCGCGCGGCCTCGCGTTCGACGGACGCGTGAAGCCCGACCTGTCGGCGCCCGGCGTCGCGATCACGACCGCCGAGCCGGGCACGAACGCCGACGGCACGCCGCGGTTCGGCACCGTCAACGGCTCGAGCCCCGCTGCCGCCGTGGTCGCCGGGGCCGCCGCCGTCCTCGCGCAAGCCCGTCCCGGGCTCCGCGCCGGCGACCTCAAGAGCCTGCTGGCGGGAACGGCGCGGCCCGTCCGCGACACGACCGTCACCGCGCAGGGCGCAGGGCTCGTCGACCTCGGCGCCGCCGTGGCCGGCGAGATCAGCGCCGACCCGACGACGCTCGCGTTCGGGCACGCCGAGGGCGACGGCTGGCACGCGAAGCAGGAGGTCGTGATCCGCAATGTCTCGACGCGGACGCTGCTCGTGCGGATCCGCAAAGGCGGCAGCGGCGGCCTCGTGATCGACTCGAAGCCGCGCTGGGTGCGCCTGAGGCCGGGCGGGCAGGCGCCGGTCCGGCTCGAGGCGAGGCTCACGGGCGCGCCGCCGGAAGCCGGCTCGGCCGAAGGCGCCGTCCTGCTCGTCCCGCGCGGCTCGGCCGCGCTGCGGCTGCCCTGGGCGGTCACGTTCGGACCGTCCCGCCGCGACCTGCTCTCGGGTGCCGCGCTCTCCGAGCCCGCGTTCGAGCCGTCCGACACGACGCCCGCCGTGCTCTCGCTCCAGGCCGGCGTCGTGGCGCCCGCGCCGGCGGGCACCGAGGTCGACCCGGTCTCGCGGCTCGACGTCTGGCTCTGGCGTGGCTCGAACCGCCTCGGCCTGCTGGCCCGGCTCCGCGACCTGCTGCCCGGGCGCATCGCGTTCGGGCTGACCGGGCGCGGCCCCGACGGCACCGTCCTGCCGCGCGGCGCCTACCGCGTGCAGCTGGTCGCGGCTCCGACGGGCGACGGCCCGACGACCATCCGCACGATCCGCTTCCGCATCGAGTAGCGGCGTTTTTCCGCAAGTAGCGACCTATACTCAGCACGTTTCCGACCGAGGAGCGGCCTCCTGTGACCACCGTCGAAGTCCCCGAAACCCATCTTCGCGAGAACCCGTTCGAGATCGCCCGCGAGCAGCTGCGGCGCGTGGCGGACATCTTCGAGATCGACCAGCGCCTGGTGAACGTGCTGCAGGAATGCAAGAAGGCGGTGGTCGTCTCGATCCCCGTCACGATGGACGACGGCACGATCCAGGCCTTCGAGGGCTACCGCGTGACGCACAACATCGCGCGCGGGCCGTCGAAGGGCGGCATCCGCTACCACCCCGACGTCACGCTCGACGAGGTCAAGGCGCTCTCGATGTGGATGACGTGGAAGTGCGCCCTGATGAACATCCCGTTCGGCGGCGCCAAGGGCGGCGTCGTGTGCGACCCGAAGAAGATGTCACGCGGCGAGCTCGAGCGGATGACCCGCCGCTTCACGAGCGAGATCATCAACGAGATCGGTCCCGAGAAGGACATTCCGGCCCCGGACGTCGGCACGGACGGAACGGTGATGGCCTGGATCTTCGACACGTACTCGATGAACAAGGGTCATTCGGTGCTGGGCGTCGTGACCGGGAAGCCGCTCAACGTCGGCGGCTCGCTCGGCCGCATGGAGGCGACCGCGCGCGGCAGCCTCTACACGATCCAGGAGGCGGTGCGGAAGAAGGAGCTGCGCCTGCCGGACCTGAAGGTCGCGGTGCAGGGATTCGGCAACGTCGGCAGCTTCCTCTCGAAGTTCCTCGTCGAGGAGGGCGCGACCGTGATCGCCGTCTCCGACTCCGGCGTCGGCCTGCACAACCCGAACGGGATCGACGTCGCGGCCGCGGTGGCGCACAAGCAGGAGACCGGCTCGCTCGCCGGCCTCAAGGGCGCCGAGGAGATCACGAACGAGGAGCTGCTGCTGCTCGAGTGCGACGTGCTCGCGCCGTGCGCGCTGGAGCAGGTGATCACCGGCGAGAACGCCGACCAGGTGAAGGCACGGATCATCTGCGAGGGCGCGAACGGGCCGATCACGCCGGCCGGCGACGAGATCCTCGAGGACAGGGGCGTGCTGATCCTGCCGGACATCCTCGCGAACGCCGGGGGCGTCGTCGTCTCGTACTTCGAGTGGGTCCAGGGCCTGCAGGAGTACTTCTGGAAGGAGGCCGAGGTGAACTCGAAGCTGCGCGACATCGTCACGCGCGCCTTCAACGAGACCTGGCACGTCTACGAGGAGAAGCAGACCGCAATGCGCGCGGCCGCCTACGGTGTCGCCGTCGGGCGTGTCGCCGACGCCACGGTGACGCGTGGCCTCTACCCGTAGCCACGTAACGGTCTTCCACGCCGCGGGCTGCCACCTCTGCGAGCGCGCGCTCGGCCAGCTCCGGGCGCTGCGCGACGAGCTCGGGTTCGAGCTCGAGGAGGTCGCGATCGACGGCGACCCGGAGCTCGAGCGGCGCTACCGCGAGTGGCTACCGGTCGTCGAGCTCGACGGCGAGCGGCTGTTCGTCTACCACGTCCAGGAGGAGACGCTCCGGCGCCGTCTGGCCCGCGCACAAAGTCCGGGCTGAGGGATGAGCTTGTGACGGTCTGACGCACGGAGTGGTGCCGGTCAGGCACAATCATCGTGCGTGTTGCAAACGACCGTGAACAACGCGGCGGGCTCGGAACGGCTGACGGTCGGAGTGGCGGCCAGGCTGAGCCGCTACCTCCAGGTTCTGACCCAGGCCAAGAAGATGGGCAAGGACCGGATCTCCTCGCAGGAGATCTCGGACTACACCAACATCAACGCCACGCAGATCCGGCGCGACCTGTCCGCCTTCGGCAAGTTCGGCAAGCGCGGGGTGGGCTACAACATCGACTCGCTGCTCGGCGAGATCCGCAAGATCCTGCGGACGCAGGGGCAGCACAACATCGCGCTCGTCGGCGCGGGGCGCCTCGGCCACGCGATCGCGAGCTCGCCGATCTTCGCGGAGCACGGGATCAACATCGCCGCCGTGTTCGACAACGACCCGGAGAAGATCGGGCGGTCGATCGGCGCGATGGAGATCGAGGACCCGCGCCGGCTCTCGGAGACCGTCCGCGAGAAGAACATCATCGTCGGCGTCGTCGCCGTGCCCGCCGACCACGCCCAGCAGGTCGCCGGCGAGCTGATCGACTCCGGCGTCCGGATCATCTTCAACTACTCCGAGGCGCTGCTCGACGTCCCGCACGACGTGACGGTGCACACGTCGAACCCGGCGGTCGACCTCCTGCACGCGCTCTACTTCCACCTCACCTAGCTAGCGTCCGCCGGGTGCGGATTCTGCTCTGGCACGGGTACCTGCTCGGCGGGACGGGGTCGAACGTCTACACCCGGGCGCTGGCACGCGAGTGGAGCCGCGCCGGGCACGACGTGGTCGTGCTGTCGCAGGAGCCGCACCCGGAGCAGTACGACCTCGGCGGCGCGCAGCACGTCCGGCCCGAGATCGGCGGGATCCTGCCCGTGTTCGTGCTCGACCGCTACGAGGGCGTCGAGGCGCGCCTGCTGCCGGAGCTGGCCCGCGAAGAGCGCGAGCGCTACGTCGAGCTCAACGCGCGGGCCGTGCGCGCCGAGCTTCCGGCCGACCTCGTCTTCGCGAACCACGTCCTCCTCGGCGGCCCCGTCGGCGCGGCGAGCGGCGCCCGCTACGCGGTCAAGGCGCACGGCTCCGAGCTCGAGTACGCGCTGCGCGGAAGCCCGGAGCTGCAGGCGTGGGGCAAGGAGTCGCTCGAGCGGGCGGCCGCCGTCTTCGTCGGCTCGGAGCACATCCGCGAGGTGCTCGAGGAAGTCGTCGGCCACGTCGAGCGCGTGCACGAGGTGCCGCCGGGCGTCGACGTCCAGGAGTTCCGGCCGCAACCGCGAGAGGAGGCGCTCGCCGAGCTGC
>DASSMZ010000010.1:0-11197 GCA_035688325.1 Gaiellaceae bacterium | reverse complement strand
CTGGACGTTGCGCCAGAAGATGTCGGCGTAGCCGGCGAGCGAGACGACGCCCTCCTGGATGCGGGCGCCGCCGGAGTCGTTGATCCCGATCACGGGGCAGCCGTACCTGGCCGCCAGGTCCATCACCTTGCAGATCTTCTCCGCGAACACCTCGCTGAGCGAGCCGCCGAAGACCGTGAAGTCCTGCGAGAAGACGAACACCTTGCGGCCGAAGATCGTCCCGTGGCCGGTGACGACGGCGTCGCCGTACGGCCGCTTCTCGCGCATCCCGAACTCGACCTCGCGGTGGCGCACGTAGCGGTCGAGCTCGACGAACGAGCCGGGGTCGAGCAGCTTCTCGGCACGTTCCCGTGCGAGCAGCTTGCCCTGCGAGCGCTGCCGCTCGACCGCGCGCTCGCTGCCCGCGTGCAGCGCCTGCTCGCGCAGCTCCTCGAGCCTGCGGAGCTTGGCCTCGGTCGACTCGGCCTCGGTCGCCACGCGCGCGAGCGTATCGGTTCCCGGACCCGGCGTTTCGATGTGAGATCCGCCTCAAGCGGGCCGGAGCCGGGGCCGATAACCGGGGCATGAGCTCTGCGGCGAACCCGGCAGGCACGCGGGCGCTGGGTGCGCGCCGACACGCGCGGAACGCCGTCTCGAGGCGCTCGGCGCTGCAGCTGCTCGTCGGCGTGCTGGTCGTCGGCGCGATCCCGATCGTGTCGACCGTCCGCATCCTGTCCGCGAACGCGCTCCGCGACGAGCAGGCGCGGACAGACTTCGCCCTCCGCGGCCAGCTCCGGAGCGGGCTGCGCGAGCTGGGCCGGCTCGGCGACGACGCCTCGGCGCGTGCCGACGCCTTCGCGCAGTCGCGGCGAGTACAGCGTGCCGTCCTCACCGGCGACCTGGCGAGCCTGCGGCGTCTGGCGGAGTCGAGGCCCGGCGTCTCGGTGTACCTGCGCTCGAGGCACCTCGCCGGTCCGGCCGCGCGCGATTCCGTGCAACGTTCGGTGTGGCTGACCCTGAACGGCGCCCGCGTCGCGAGGATCGCGGCGAGCGTTCCCCTCGACGGCCCGCTCGCGCTCCGGCTGACGCGCGAGGCCCCGCACGCGTCGGGCGACCGGCTCGTGCTCGCGAGGCGGCGGCGCGTGCTCGGCTCCGGGAGGAGGCTCGTCGTCGACGGCAGGACGGTCGAGCTCGGCGGCACGAGCTTCCGCGCGCTCCCCGCGCTCGTGCCCGACAGCGACGGCGTCAGGCTCGTCGCCCTGCGCCCGGAGAGCACGATCGCGGCCGCCGTCGCGCCGTACCGCCGGCGCGTCCGCCTCGCGGCGGTCGGGTCGTTCTCGCTGCTCGTGCTCGTCGCGTTCCTGTTCGCGGGGCCGATCATGCGCGTGCTCGGCGACTTCCGCCGGGTCGCGTCGCAGGCGGCCACCGACAGCCTGACCGGGCTCGCGAACCGGCGGACGCTCGACGAGGAGCTGGCGCTCGAGTGGCGGCGCGCCGACCGCGTCGGCGACTCGCTCGCATTCGTGCTGCTCGACCTCGACGACTTCAAGGCGGTCAACGACACGCATGGACACCAGGGCGGCGACGCCGTGCTCCGCGCGATCGGGCAGATCCTCGGCCAGGGCGTGCGTCACGTCGACCTGGCCGGGCGCTACGGCGGCGAGGAGTTCGCCCTCGTCCTGCCGGGAACCGACCTCGAAGGCGGGCTCAAGCTGGCCGAGCGGCTCCGCCGCTCGCTGGAGTCGACCGTGATCGAGCTCCCGAGCGGCAAGACGATCACGGCGACCGCGAGCTTCGGCGTCGCCGTCAAGGAGTCCCACGCGAACGCCGAGCAGCTGGTCGCGGTCGCCGACGAGGCGCTCTACGCGGCCAAGGCCGCCGGCAAGAACCGCGTCAGGCCCGACCTCGGCGGCGTCGCCGGCGGCCCGGCGCGCGCGCCCGAGCGCCGCGTCCCGAAGACGGTCGCGAGACCCGAGCCGGCCGAGGGCGAGATCTAGCCGCGGCTAGATTGCGCCTGCATGCGCGTCTCCGCCAAGGTCGACTACGCCGTTCGCGCGGGCGCCGAGCTCGCGGCCGCGGCCGGCGGCGGCCCGGTCAAGGGCGACACGATCGCGCAGGCGCAGCGGATCCCGCTCAAGTTCCTCGAGAACATCCTGCTCGACCTGAAGCACGCCGGACTCGTGCAGAGCCAGCGCGGCGCCGTCGGCGGCTACTGGCTCGCCAAGGCGCCGGAGGAGATCACGGTCGCCGACGTGATCCGAGCGGTCGAGGGCCCGATCGCGAACGTGCGCGGCGAGCGACCGGAGCAGGTCGAGTACGCCGGCTCGGCCGAGGCGCTGCGCGAGGTCTGGATCGCGGTGCGCGGCAACCTGCGCGCGGTGCTGGAGGCCGTCACGCTCGCCGACCTCGCCGCGGGGCGGCTACCGGACGACGTCAGGCGGATCGCGGCAGATCCGGACGCCTGGCTGCCGCACTGAAGACCGTCTCCCGGCTCGGACGCACGTAGACGATCTGCCCGCGCTCGAGCTCGAGCTCCTCGGCCTGCACGTGCGTCAGCTGCGCGAGCAGGTGCTCGGCGTCCGCGCGGACGAGCTCGACCCGCACCTCGAAGCCGAGCAGCACGACCCGCTCGACCATCGCCTCCTGCGTCTCCGCGTCGGGCTCGAGCCGCAGCTCGACGTCGTGCGGCCGGACGTACGCCTCGCCGAGCCGGTTGACGGGGCCGACGAAGCTCATCACGAACTCGTTCGCCGGCTGCTCGTACAGCTCGCGCGGCGACCCGACCTGCTCGATCCGGCCCTCGTTCAGAACCGCGATCTGGCCCGCGACCTCCATCGCCTCCTCCTGGTCGTGCGTGACGATGATCGTCGTGACGTGAACCTCCTCGTGGAGGCGGCGCAGCCACTCGCGCAGCTCCTTGCGCACGCGCGCGTCGAGCGCGCCGAACGGCTCGTCGAGCAGCAGCACGCTCGGCTCGACCGCCAGCGCGCGGGCCAGCGCCATCCGCTGGCGCTGGCCGCCCGAGAGCTGCGACGGATACCGCCGCGCGAGGCCCTCGAGCTGGACGAGCTCGAGCAGCTCGTGCACGCGGCCGCGGATCTCGGCCTTCGGTCGCCGCCGGATCGTGAGGCCGAACGCGACGTTGTCGTGGACGGTCAGATGCTTGAACGCCGCGTAGTGCTGGAAGACCATCCCGACGCCGCGCTCGCGGGCCGGCGTCGTCGTGACGTCCTCGTCGTTCAGCAGCACCTGACCCGAGTCCGGCTGCTCGAGGCCGGCGATCACGCGCAGAAGCGTCGACTTGCCGCTGCCGCTCGGGCCGAGCAGCGCGGTCAGCGAGCCCTCGGGAATCGCGAGCGAGACCTGGTCGAGCGCGGTGAATCCGTTGAACCGCTTGCTGACCTCGACGACGGAGATGCCCATCTAGTGCTCCTTCGGTTGCAGGACTCGGAGGGAGACGACGACCGCGATCGCGATCAGGGCGAGCACGACCGACGCGGCGTAGGCGCCCGACGTGTCGAAGCCGTCGAACTGCGCCTTCACGTACAGCGGCAGCGTCTGCGTCTTTCCCTCGACGTTGCCGGAGACCGCGCTGACCGCGCCGAACTCGCCGATCGCGCGCGCCGTCGTCAGCACGACGCCGTAGGCGACGGCGCCGCGGATGGCCGGGAAGGTGATGCGGCGGAACACCTGGAACGGCGCCGCGCCGAGCGTCTCGGCCGCCTGCTCCTGCTCGATCCCGATCTCGCGCAGCACCGGCACGACCTCGCGCACCACGAACGGCATCGAGACGAACATCGTCGCCAGCACCATCCCCGGCAGCGCGAACAGGATCTTCAGCCCGCTGTCGGCGAGGCCGCCGAGCCAGCCGCCGCGGCCGTAGAGCAGGACGAGGCCGAGGCCGACGATCACGGGCGAGATCGCGAGCGGCAGGTCGACGACGGCGTTCAGCACGCCGCGCCCCGCGAACCGGCCGCGCACGAGCGCGAGCGCGAGGATCACGCCGACGATCGTGTTGACCGGCACCGCGATCGCCGCGATCAGGAGCGTCAGCGCGAGCGCGTGGAGGGCCTCCGGCGTCGTCACCGCCTGCCACGCGTGCGCAAAGCCGTGCTCGAACGCGCGGTAGAAGACGAACCCGACCGGCACGAGCAGCACCAGCGCCACGTAGCCGAGGACTCCGAAGCGCAACACGTACCTAGACACGGTCGTACCTCGTGCGCCAGCGGCGGAAGCCGCCGATCGCGAGCAGGACGCCGAGCGCGATCGCGAGCAGCAGCACGGACACCGCGGCCGCTCCGCTCCCGTTGCCCGACTGCAGCTGCCCGAAGATGTAGACGGACGAGACCTCGGTCTTGTACGGGACGTTCCCGGAGATCAGGACGACCGCCCCGAACTCGCCGACCGCGCGGGCGAAGGCGAGCGCGACGCCCGAGAGCACCGCCGGAAGCAGGTTCGGGAAGACGATCCGCCGGAAGACGCCGACGGGCCGCGCGCCGAGCGAGGCGGCGGCCTCCTCCATCTCCTCGTCGAGCTCGAGCAGCACCGGCTGGACGGCGCGCACGACGAAGGGCAGCGTCACGAACAGCAGGGCGAGCAGGATGCCGAGGCGCGTGAACGCGACGTCGACCCCGAACGGGCTCCCGGGCCCGTAGAGCGCGAGCAGCGTCAGCCCCGCCACGATCGTCGGCAGGGCGAACGGGAGGTCGATGACGGCGTCGACGAGGCCTTTGCCGGGGAAGCGGTCGCGGACGAGCACCCACGCGGTCGCCGTTCCCGCGACGGCGTTCACGAGCGCGCATACCGCCGCGAGCCCGAGCGTCAGCTCGAGCGCGGCCACCGCCTCCGGCGCCGTCGCCTGGTGCCAGAACTCCGCGAGGCCGCTGCCGCGGGCGCTCCAGACGAGCGCCGCGAGCGGCAGCAGCACGACCAGGCTCAGGTAGGCGGTGGCGACGCCGCGGGCGAGGTCGCCGCCGGCGCGGGACCAGCCGGCGCCGGCTCGGCGCTCGACGACGACGGCGTCAGTGGCCAAGCGACTTCTCGATCTTCGCGACGATGCCCTTGGTCGGGTGGAAGAAGCGCGTGTTCACCTTCGTCCACCCGTTCAGCCCGAGCTTCGCCGAGTCGATCGTGAACAGGCCTTTCGGCGAGTAGTAGCGGTAGCTCTTCGCGACGCTCTTCACGACCGGCCGGTAGCCCTGTGCCGCGAACGCCTTCTGCGCGGTCGCCGACCAGAGGAACTTGTAGAACGCCTTCGCCGCCGGCTTCTGCAGGCCGGTCTTCGTCAGCGCGACCGGCGTCTCGATCAGCAGCGTGTTCTTCGGCGTGTGGTACTGGGTGTGGACGCCCTTCTTCTCCGCGTAGATCGCCTCGTTCTCGTACGTGATCAGGACGTCGCCCTTCCCCTGCGCGAAGATCGTCGTCGCCGTGCGGGCGCTGTCCGGCTGGACGGGGACGTGCTGGAAGAACTTCTTCAGGTAGGCGATCGCCTGCTTGTCGGTCCTGCCGGCCTTGCGCTGGGCGCCGTAGGCGGCCATCACGTTCCAGCGGGCGCTCCCCGAGGTGAACGGGTTCGGCGTGATCACCTGGACGCCCGGCTTCACGAGGTCGCTCCAGTTCGTGATGTGCCTCGGGTTCCCGTTGCGGACGACGAAGACGACGACCGAGTCGGAGACGATGCCCTTGTGCGGGTTGGCAGCCCAGTTCTTCGGGACGAGGCCCTTGCCGACGAGCAGGTCGACGTCCGGCTCGAGCGAGAGCGCGACGACGTCGGCCGACTGGCCGGCCGCGACCGCCCGCGCCTGGTCGCCCGACGCGCCGTACGACTGGCTGAAGCTGGTGCCGCTGCCGGCGGAGGTCTTCTGGAATGCCGAGATGATCTGGCCGTACGCGTCCTTCGGCGTCGAGTAGGCGACGAGGTCGATCGAGGACCCCTTCGACATGCCCTGGGCGGTGCCCGTGAGGCGCGCCGCGCCGACCGCGGAGGCGACGAGGAGCCCGACCCCGAGCAAAGCAATCCAAATGAGCTTCATTCTTGCTCCTTATCTTCCAAGTTTCTTCACTGGCTAGCTGGAGATAACCAGCCGCGGGCTTTGGCGTCAAACAGGAACCGCCTCGGGGACTAGAGTTCGCGCCCGTGGAGCCGCTCGACCGCGCGACGATCTGGCCCTACCGCGCCGGCGAGCCGGGGCGCTTCTACTACCAGCGCTACGACCATCCGAACGCCGCCGAGGCCGAGCGGGCGCTCGCCGAGCTCGAGGGCGGCCGCGCGCTCCTTTTCCCGTCGGGGACGGCCGCGGCGACGGCCGTCGTGCTCGGGCTGCTCGAGCCCGGGCACACGATCGCGCTCGCCGAAGGGTGCTACTTCGGCACGAGCGTGCTCTTCCGGACGCTCGAGCGGTGGGGCGTGCGGTACGTCGAGTTCGACCAGACGGGGTCGCCGCCAGACGGGGTCGACCTGCTCTGGCTCGAGGCGCCCTCGAACCCGTTCCTGACCATGCCCGACCTCGAGGCCGCGGCCGCGCACCCTGCGCGCGTGCTCGTCGACTCGACCGCCTCCACGCCGGTGTACCTCCGCCCGCTCGAAGCCGGCGCGGACTTCGTGCTGCACAGCGCGACGAAGTACCTCGGCGGCCACGACGACGTGCTCCTCGGCGCGGTCGTCTGCCGCTCTGCCGACGACGCGGAACGGCTGCACGAGCTCCGCAGCCACACCGGCATCGTCGCCGCGCCCGATCCGTGCTGGCTGCTCTCGCGCTCGCTCAAGACGCTCGAGCTGCGGATGCAGCGGCACACGGCGACGGCGACGGAGCTCGCGCGGCGGCTGGGCGAGCACCCGGCCGTGACCGTCGTGCGCTATCCGGGCTTCGGCGGGCTGCTCTCGTTCGACCTCGCCGACGGCGATGCGGCGCGGCGGGTGGAGACGTCGCTGCGCGTGATCGGCAACGCCACGAGCCTGGGCGGCGCGCACTCTGTGCTCGAGAGCCGCACGCGCTGGGAGGGCGACCGTGTCCCGCCGGGCCTGCTGCGCCTGAGCGTCGGGCTCGAGGACGCGGACGAGCTCTGGGCCGACCTCGAGCAGGCGCTCGCCACGACGTGAGAGTCGTCTTCTTCCCCGAGGGCGCGTTCGGGCCGACGAACAACTGCGTCGGCATCGGCCGCGTGCTGCTCGAGCGTGGCCACGACGTCACCTTCGTGGTCGAGGAGTCCTTCGCCGGGACGCTGGAGGCGCAGGGCTTCCGCGAGGCGCTCATGCGGCTGAAGCCGCCGCCGGAGGTCGAGGAGGCGCCGGGGCAGTTCTGGAAGGACTTCGTCCGCGACACGGCGCCGGAGTTCCGCAAGCCGACGATCGAGCAGCTCGAGACGTTCATCCTGCCCGTCTGGCAGGAGCTGGTCGACGGTGCGCGCTACGTCGACGACCGGCTGCGCGAGATCTTCGGTGAGCTCGAGCCGGACGTGATCGTCGAGGACAACGTCGTCGGCTTCCCCGCCGTCCTGGCGACCGGGCGGCCGTGGGTGCGGATCGTCTCGTGCAACCCGCTCGAGCTGAAGGACCCGGCGCTGCCGCCGACCTTCTCGGGCTACCCGACCGGCGACCGCGCGGCCTGGGAGGAGTTCCGCGTCCGCTACCGCGAGCTGCACGAGCCGCTCTGGCGCGAGTTCTCCGCATTCTGCGAGGAGCGCGGCGCGCCGCCGCTGCCGGAGCTGGAGTTCATCCACGAGTCGTCGTTCCTCAACCTGTACCTCTTCCCCGCGGAGGTCGACTACCCGCGCTCGCGGCCCCTCGACGAGCGCTGGCAGCGGCTCGACTCGTGCGTGCGGTCGGTCGACGAGACCTTCGAGCCGCCGCCGGGCGAGGGCGCGCTCGTCTACGTCAGCCTCGGCAGCCTCGGGTCGGCGGACGTCGAGCTGATGAACCGGCTCGTCGCCGCGCTGGCCGAGACGCCGCACCGCTACGTCGTCAGCAAGGGCCCGCAGCACGAGCTGATCGAGCTCGCGCCGAACATGACCGGGGCCGAGTTCCTGCCGCAGCCGGCCGTGCTCCCGCACGCCGACCTGGTGATCACGCATGGCGGCAACAACACCGTCACGGAGTCGATCCACTTCGGGAAGCCGATGGTCGTGCTGCCGCTCTTCTGGGACCAGCACGACAACGCCCAGCGGATGGCCGAGTGCGGCTTGGGCGTGCGGCTGCCGACGTACGAGTTCGAGGACGCGCAGCTGCACGACGCGATCGCCCGCCTGCTCTCGACCCCGAACGGGCGGCTGGCCGAGGCTTCACGGCGCCTCCGGTCGCAGCCCGGAACGGTTCGCGCGGCCGACCTGATCGAGGAGCTGGGCGGCGCGCCGGCCTAGCGCGCGCCGCCCGTTTGGGCGCCGTCAGCCCACTTGGATCTGACCGAAGAGGCCGTGACTCTCGCCGTCCGGCCCCGCGGTGAAGAACAGCTGCCCAGGAGTGCCGTTGTTCCCGCCCTGGGCGAACTGCAGAGCCCAGAGGCCGTCGATCTTCAGCGACTTGCCGCTCGAGTCGCGGAGCTCGCCACGGTGCACGAACTGGCCGTTCGGCATCTCTTCGAAGGCGTTGATGTTCCCGTCCCCGAAGTTCCCGACCAGCAGATCGCCGGCGTACGTCCCGAAGCTCGCCGGTGCGAGCGCGAGCCCCCACGGCGAGTTCAGCTGCCCGTGCTGAGCGACCCGGCCGAGCAGGTTTCCGGAGGTGTCGTAGACGTCCACGAACCCGAGGCCCTGACCGGCGACGTCGTCGTGGGCATCCGCGTCTTGCTTCGCGTACGTCACGAACACGCGGGCGCCGATCGTCTGGATCCCGAACGGGGCATAGCCGCTCGGGATCGACGGGTCGACGAAGCCGCTGTCGGGTACGAGGTTGAAGCTCGAGTCGTAGACGTCGACCCGGTCGTTGTGGAAGTCGGTCGCGTAGAGCCGCGGGCCCGCCGACGTGTCGGCGATAGCGAGCCCCTTGTAGACGGCACCGACGTCCGACCGGTCCTTCTTCAAGAACGCGTGCGTGCCCTGGGCGCCGTTCCAGCCGAGGATGCCGCCGTCCTCGGTCGAGAAGATGAACAGGGCCTTTCCACCCGTCGGCAGGCCGAAGCCCGCCGTCGCGTTGAAGACGGCTCCCGTCGGCGCACTGGCGACACCCACGACCAGTGCTTGAGGCGACCCGTCACCTCGGTACAGCGTCGAGAGGTCCATCCCGTTGTCGGAGACCCACCACGGCGTCGTCGGTCCCGAGGTCAGCCCCCAGGCGTTGACGAGGTTCGGGTCGGTGTGGGCCGCGACCCCAGGCTGGTCGGACACGAGCGGCACCACGGTGTAGGCGGTCGGCTTCGCCCCCAGCGGCGCCGCGACGATCAGCGCAGCGCCGATCGTCGATGCCAGCGCGAGCAGTGCCCGCGGCCGGCGTCTGCGAAGATGCTCTCGCATACCACGCTCCCTTCGTCGCGTGAAGTCCCTCAGGTGTGGGCTACGCGCGAAGTGCCGATCCGGTTTGGAAGCCGGAGGCGGGATTCGAACCCACGACCTACCGCTTACAAGGCGGTTGCTCTGACCAGCTGAGCTACTCCGGCGCTTCGCTGAGCCTAGCGCCGCGGCTCGGCATGATCTCGTCGATCAGGCCGTACTCGACCGCCTCGGCGGCCGTCATGAAGTTGTCGCGATCCATGTCGTGCGAGACGCGGTCGAGCGGCTGTCCCGTGTGGTCGGCGATGATCGACTCGACCCGCTTCTTCAGGTCGATCACCTCGCGGGCGCGGATCTCGACGTCCGACGCCTGACCGCCGAACTGGCCCGTCCAGACCTGGTGGATCAGGATCTTCGCGTTCGGGAGCGCGCTCCGCTTGCCCTTCGTGCCGGCGGCGAGGATGACCGCCCCCATCGACATCGCCGTGCCGACGCAGATCGTCCGGACGTCGGGCTTGACGTAGGCCATCGTGTCGTAGATCGCAAGGCCGGCGTAGACGTCGCCGCCGGGCGAGTTGACGTACAGCGAGATGTCCTTGTCGGGGTCGTCGGACTCGAGGTGGAGCAGCTGCGCGACGACGAGGTTCGCGACCTCGTCGTCGATCGCCGAGCCCACCATCACGACCCGGTCGTTGAGCAGGCGCGAGTAGATGTCGAACGAGCGCTCGCCGCGCGAGGTCTGCTCGATCACCATCGGGACGAGCGGGTTCACGCCGGCACCGCCATGCGCGCGGGCTCGTGCACCGGCACGCCGTAGGCACGCAGGCCGTCGGTCGATCCGGTGAAGGCGTGGGGCACGACGATCTCGACCGGGCGGGCGCAGGCGGCGCGCCAGCCGTGCTCCCCCTCGAGCGTCGAGCCCCAGAGAAGCGCGCGCCCGAAGACGCGCGACCCGCGGCCGACGCGCAGGTAGTGCTCCCACGCCGCGAGGTCGCGCCCCGCGTGGATGCCGCACTCGCAGAGCGGCGACGGCACGTCGTGGCCGTGCCGCGCGCACGTCGCGCGAATGGGCTCGTCGACAGGCCACGGATCGCCGTAGAGCACGCTCACGAGCAGGCCGTCCTCCACCCGCCATACCTTCCAGCCGACCGCCGGCCGCAGCGCCTCCGCGCTCCAGGCGCGCTCGATCCGGCCGATCCTCATTCCTCGTCGGCGAGCCACGCGAGGATCGCCTCGCGCGAGAACCGCCACTCCTCTCCCACCTTGCGCCCGGGCAGCTCGCGCTTCTCCGCGAGCTCGACCACGACCTCTTCGTCGACCTGGAGCAGCCCGGCTAGCTGCGCCGGCGTCAGGATCTCCAGCTCGGAGGCCGGCCGGAACGAGTGCTGGCCGACCGACCAGTCCGCCTGCGCGAGACCGAGCGCGTTCATCGACGTCGGGTTGTCGGGGTCGACGTACTGCGCGACGAGCCGCGAGATCAGCTCGCGCTTCGGCGCGCCGAGCGCGTCCGCGGCTCGATGCAGCTTCGCCGCGTGCTCGGAGGGAATCCGAACGAACAGGGCGGTCTCGTCGCTTTGCTTCCGCGGTCTCGCCATCGCGGATATCTTGATATCACAAAGATATCGACGAGCGCAAGCCCTACTGGAGGACTTGCCGTGTCTGCTGGTGCGCGAGCACCTTGCGCTTCACGCGCTGGAGCGCGTTGTCGATCGTCTTCGTGTCGCAGCCGAGCCGCTCGGCCATCGTCTCGTACGACTCGCCCTCCAGGTACAGCTTGAGGGCGTCCGCCTCGAGCTTC
>DASSMZ010000096.1:0-9305 GCA_035688325.1 Gaiellaceae bacterium | reverse complement strand
CCGACGGCCGCCGCGCGGGGCGGATGATCCTGACCGCCCGCGACGGCGTGATCGCGCGCCTGGTCGTCACGTTCGAGTAAGCGCGGCGACTGCTTGCACCCGCCGATCTGGCGGCGGAGACTTTCGGGGGTGGACGCGCCGGAAACCCGGTATGCCCGTTCGGGCGAGATCTCCATCGCCTATCAGGTGCTTGGTAGCGGTCCGCCGGACTTGGTCTTGGCGCCTCCGATAGCGCACCTCGAGCTCGACTGGGAGAGTCCGTCCGGGGCGGCGTTCTATCGCCGACTCGCTTCGACCTGTCGCCTCATCCGGTTCAACCTGCGCGGCGTCGGCATGTCCGATCGCGTGCCAGGGCTGCCCACGCTCGAGAATCGGATGGACGACATCCGCGCCGTCATGGACGCCACGGGATCCGAGCGGGCTGCGATCTTCGGCCTCGGCGACGCCGGGCCGCTGTGCGTTCTCTTCGCAGCGACGTATCCAGAGCGGACGTCGGCTCTCGTGCTCTTCAACTCGTCGCCCCGTTTCGTCAGGAACCCACAGCTCCCGTGGCTGCCGACGCGCGCCGAGCAGGAAGCTCAGGCAGAGGAGTTCGAGCGTCACTGGGGCGAGCCGGAGTTCATGAGCAAGACGATGAGATCGATGAACCCGGGCCTCTCCGAGGCAGAGTTGCCGAGCCACCTTCGTGCGTTACGCGTCAGCGTCAGCCCCGGCTCGGCGGCGGGATACGTCCGAATGAACATGGATGTGGACGTGCGCGACCTGCTGCCCCTCGTGCGGGTTCCGACCCTGGTCATGCACCGAAGCGAAGGAGGCGGCTGGGGAATTCAGAGCGGCCGTTACCTCGCGGAACACATCGCCGGGTCACGCTTCGTCGAGCTGCGCGGCGCCGACTTCATGCCTGGCCTAGGCGACCAGGATCAGCTCTTCGCGGAGCTGGAGAGCTTTCTGGCCGACGTGGGCGAGGGCAAGACCGAGATCGAACCTGATCGTGTCCTCGCAACCGTGCTCTTCACCGACATCGTCGGTTCGAGCGAGAAGGCCGCCTCGCTCGGCGACCGCGCGTGGCGGGAGCTCTTGGAAGAACACCACGCGCTCGTGCGCCGTCAGCTCGCTCGCTTCCGCGGAGTCGAGGTCGATACCGCGGGCGACGGCTTCTTCGCCAGCTTCGACGGCCCGGCGAGGGCAATCGCGTGCGCTTGTGCCATCGTCGAGTCGATGCCCGAGCTCGGGCTCGACGTACGCGCAGGGCTGCACACCGGCGAGTGCGAGCTTGCGAACGGCAAGGTCGCCGGGATCGCGGTGCATACCGGCGCACGCGTCGCCTCCCTCGCTCAGCCGAAGGAAGTGCTCGTGTCGAGCACCGTGAAGGACCTCGTAGCGGGTTCGCAGATCGGGTTCGAGGACCGGGGCTTGCACGAGCTGAAGGGCATTCCGGGCACGTGGAGGCTCTATGCGGTCAGTACCAGCGCGTCAGCGAAGGAGCCGTGAGAGTCGGCGGTCCTTCAGCATCCGCCCGCCGGTCTGGCACGACGGGCAGTAGAAGATCGTGTGCTCGTCGAAGTCGACGCGCTCGATCGGCGTGCCGCAGACGTAGCACGGCTCGTGCAGCTTCTTGTGCACGCGGTACACCTTCGCGTCCTTCGCCCCGCGCTCGCGGAGCTCGAGCCCGCGCTCGAGCTCGGCTTCGATCGCCGCCGCCAGCTGCGAGACCTGTTCCGCGGACAGTCCCTGGGCCGGGGCGAACGGGGACAGCTGCGCCGCGTGCAGGATCTCGTTCGCCCAGGCGCGGCCGATGCCGGCGATCACGCGCTGGTCGCGCAGCAGCGAGTGCAGCCGGCGCGGCTGCTCGGCCAGGATCGCGCCCAGTCGCTCGGGGCCGAGGCCGAGCGCCTCCGGCCCGAGGTGCTCGAGCTCCGTCTCGACCGCCTCCGGTGTGAGCAGCCACACGCCCGCGCGCTTCTTCGCGCCCGCCTCGGTGAGGACGAGCTGGCCGCCGCCCTGGAAGCGCAGCCGGAACGCAGGCGACTTGGGGCCGTCCTCGCCCGCCTGCAGGTAGCGCAGTCGCCCCGCCGACATCAGGTGCACCATCAGCACGAGCTCGCCGTCCTCCGTCGGGAAGAGCAGCCGCTTGGCGCGTCGTTCCGCGCCCGCCAGACGTCGGCCCTCGAGCGCCGAGAGCGGCGGGTCGAACGTCTTCAGCGTCGCGATGTGGGCCGGCCCCGCCTGCTCGATCGGGAAGGCGCCGACGGGGTCGTCGAGCTGGCGGCGCCACGCCTCCATCTCGGGCAACTCGGGCATCTACGCTCCCGTCCACATGGAGCCGCTCAGGGTAGCCGTGCACCGGGGGACGTTCGTCGAGTGCGTCCACGAGGTGCACGGCGTCGCGGTGCGCGAGGGCGAGACGGCCGCCGCGTTCGGCGACCCGTCGCTCGTCGCTTCGCTGCGTTCCGCCGCGAAGCCGCTGCAGGCGCTGCCGCTCGCCCGCGCCTACCCCGAGCTCGGCGACGAGGAGCTTGCGATCGCGGCCGCCTCCCACTTCGGCACCGAGCGGCACGTCGAGGCGGTGCGCAAGCTCCTGGCGGCGACGGGCGGCCGCGAGGAGGAGCTCGACTGCGGCATCCAGGAAGGTCGTCGGCCGGAGCCGATCTACGACAACTGCTCCGGCAAGCACGCCGGCATGCTGGCGGTCTGCCGCGCGCACGGCTGGCCGGTCGACGGCTATCGGCACCCGGAGCATCCGCTCCAGCGCCTCCTGCTCGAGGAGGTCGCGGCAGCCGCCGAGCTCCGGCCGGACGAGCTCGGTACCGGCATCGACGGCTGCGGCGTCGTCGCCTTCGCGCTTCCGCTCGAGCGGGCGGCGCTCGCGTACTCGCGGCTGGAGCAGCTGGACGGCGGCTCCCGCGTGGCCGCCGCGATGCGCGCGCACCCGGTGCTCGTCGGCGGCGACGGGGCGACCGACACGACGCTGATGCAGCAGCATCCGGGCCTGGTCGCGAAGGGCGGAGCGGAGGGGTTGATCTGCGCGGGCGGCCGCGGCACGGGCCTCGCGCTCAAGGTCGCGGACGGGAACCCGCGTGCGTTACGGCCGGCGCTTGCCGTGCTCGGCCGGGAGCTCGGCGTGCCGCTGGACGGATTTGCGGAGGTGACCGTTCGGAACCGCCACGGCGACGAGGCGGCGGTGGTGTCGGTCCTGTAAGGAATTTGTTTCGAATTTGCGGTTTCGCGTGTAACATCCGGATCCGCAGGAGGGTGAGCCGGGGGATGGGACGAACCGGCTCGTTTCGTTTCAGGTAGGCCGCAGGTCACAGCCGCGAGACAAGCCGGGGAGGTCAAGTGCTCACCGTCGACATCTCTCTTCCCGACGTCGAAGAGCTTCACAAGCTCGTTCAGGACGGGACGGAGAAGGGGTTCCTCACCTATGACGAGATCGTCGCCGGCCTCGAAGAGGTCGAGCTCACCAAGGAGCAGATCGAAGACTTCTACACGTATCTGATCGACCACTCCATCGAGCTGATGGAGGGGGAGAACCACAAGCATCCGCCGCACGAGCAGCCCGCGCTCGCGGAGGACGAGAAGGTGGCCGCGCCCAAGCTCGACCTGACGGTCGAGCCGTCGCTCGACTCGCTGCGGCTGTACCTGCGCGAGATCGGCAAGGTCCCGCTGCTGACGGCCGACCAGGAGGTCTACCTCGCCAAGCGCATCGAGCGTGGCGACATGGGGGCGAAGACGCAGATGATCGAGGCGAACCTGCGCCTCGTCGTCTCGATCGCGAAGTCGTACCTCGGCCGCGGCCTCAGCTTCCTCGACCTGATCCAGGAGGGCTCGCTCGGCCTGATCCGGGCGGTCGAGAAGTTCGACTACCGCAAGGGCTACAAGTTCTCGACCTACGCGACCTGGTGGATCCGCCAAGCGGTGACGCGGGCGATCGCCGACAAGGCGCGCACGATCCGCATCCCCGTGCACATGGTCGAGAAGCTGAACAAGGTCGTGCACATCGAGCGCCAGCTCGTGCAGCGCCTCGGGCGCGAGCCGCGGCCGGACGAGATCGCGGCCGAGCTCGAGATGACGACGGCGGAGGTGCGCGACATCCTCCGCATGGCGCAGCACCCGGTCTCGCTCGAGAAGCCGATCGGCGAGGAGGAGGAGTCCGAGCTCGGCGACTTCGTCGAGGACGAGCAGGCCGAGTCGCCGTACGACACGGCGCAGGTCTCGCTCCGCCGCGAGGACATCGAGAACGCGCTCGCCTCGCTGCCGGAACGCGACCGCAAGGTGATCGAGCTGCGCTTCGGGCTCTCGGGCGCACAGCCGTGCACGCTGGAGGAGGTCGGCAAGGCCTTCGGCGTCACGCGCGAGCGCATCCGCCAGATCGAGAACAACACGCTGAAGAAGCTCGAGTCGCTGCCAGAGGCGCAAGGCCTCAAAGACTGCGTCTGAACGACGTCCGCCGTCTCGTCGACGCCTATCGGGCCGCCTGGTTCGGCCACGACGTCGACGCGATCATGGGGATTGTCAGCGACGACGTCGTCTTCCACAACGTGACCGCGGGCGAGCGCGTCGAAGGTGCGGCTGCCTTTCGGGAGCACGTGGCGTCGATCCACGAGCGCTGGCCCGACCTCGGCTTCGAGGAGCACGCGCTGTACGTCGCCGACGGAACGGCCGTCGCCGAGTGGACGGCGCGGGCGACAGCTCCCGACGGGCGCCGGCTCGAGTGGGACGGCCTCGACGTGATCAACTGCCGGAACGGGTCGATCACGCGCAACGCGGTCTACTCGTCGGGCCACGCGCCGCGGGTGCTCTAGTGGCGGGGCGCGCGATTCCGATGGTGTCCTACGAGGACGTCGCGGCGGCGATCGGCTGGCTCACCGAGGCGTTCGGCTTCGTCGAGTCGGGACAGCGGTTCGACGACGGCCGGGGGCACGTGACGCATGCCGAGCTGTCGCTCGACGGCGCGACCGTGTTCCTCGGGTGGCCGGGGCCGGACTACCGCAGCCCGCGACGCCACGCGGAGGATTGCGCCCAGGCGGCGCGGTGGCTGGCGACGCCGTGGGTGGTCGACGGCGTCCAGGTCGAGGTCTCGGACGTCGACGCGCACTACGAGCGGGCGCGCGCGGCGGGCGCGGAGATCCTGCGCGAGCCGGAGGAGCAGCCGTTCGGAAGGCTCTACTCGGCGGCGGACCCGGAGGGCCACCGCTGGATGTTCATGCAGCCGACGTCGTGACGCCGGTCGCACCGGGGCTCTCGAACACCGGCATCTGGGCCTGCACGCTGATCGGCGTGTCGTCCGGCTGCAGGTAGCCGGTCCGGTTCGAGTGCCAGGCGAGCGTCCACGGCCGGCGCTGGTCGACCGCGACCGAGACGAGGATGCTCCGGCCCGGGACGACGGTCACGCGGCGGTCGACGCCCGGTCCCTGCAGGCGGAGGACGGTGGTCTTCGTGTTCAGCGGCAGTGAGAGCCGTAGGCGCAGCGTCCCCTGCACGCGTCCCTGGCGCGGGTACACGGTCAGATGCCCCGCCGGCGCGAGCCAGCCGTCGTGGTAGAGGCCGCCGACGAAGAGCGCCATCCGGGGCGTTCCCGTCGGGCGCCAGAGCTCGTAACCGGCCCCGCTCGCGACGAGCCGGGCACCCGTGAGGTGCGCGCGGACGGCGAAGTTCGAGATCGCGAGCGGGCCGCTCAAGGTCTTCCCGCCGACGCGCAGGCGGCCGTCGTCGGCGATCTGCACCCGGGGGTCGCCGAACGCGTCGATCGGCGAGGCCTGGTCGAGGAAGGCGAGCCTCGTCAGCGACGCGTTCCAGAAGAGCTGCTCGTGCGCGCGGGCGTGCGGCGTCGCCGGCGTCTGGATCAGCGTCACCCCGCGCAGGCCGGAGTGGTCGACCCAGCGCGCGTCCGGGGGCAGGAAGGTCGCGCGCACGTTCTTGACGACGTGGTGGTCGAACGAGATCGCGCCGACCGAGACGGCGCTCGAGGCGACGAGGCTGGCGGCGACGGCGGCCCACACGAGCCGCGACCGGTAGGCAGCGCCTAGCGCGAGGCAGGCGAGCAGCGCCGCGGCGAGCGCGATCGCGAGCGAGCCGTCGCCGACCCCGACCGCCTTCTCTAGCCGGAAGACGCCCATCAGGAACGGCGAGTCCTGCTTCGAGTCGCCCACGGTGTAGCCGGAGAGCGGCACGCGGGCCGACAGCGCGAGCAGCGCGACCGCGATCAGCGCGACCGCGTGCGTGGCCGGACGGCCGCGCCGTAGCCAGAGCACGAGCGCCGGGAAGGCCAGCGGCAGGAGCACCATCAGGTAGCGCTCCTGGAAGCGATCGGAGCCGTTCGTCGCGTAGAGCGCCGCCTCGGCGAAGAGCCCCAGCAGCACGCCGACCGTGAGCGCCGCGAACGCGCACTCGTCGCGCGTCTGCGGCCTCCAGAGCGCGTAGGCGAGGCCGACGATCGCGGCCGGCACGAGTGCGAAGCCGGCCGCGTACGCGAGCAGCATCGCGTCCGTCCCCAGCCAGTGCGCGATGTCGCCGGGCCGGACGTGGAGGTCGGCGACGCCCGAGTAGTAGCCGAGCAGCCGCTTCGGCCCGAGCGCCGCGGCGAGCGCGACCGGCGCCGCGTAGAGCAGCAGGGACAGGCGGAAGCGCGACCAGACCGTGCGCACCGAGCCGCGCTCGACGACGAGGGCCGCCGCCGCGAACGCGAGCGGCAGGAAGACGTACTGGATCCGCGCGAACGTCGCGAGCACGGCGAGCGCCGCGAACCCGAGCTGCGCGCGGCGCGCCGGCTGCGAGAGGGCGCAGACGCCGAGGTAGACGGCGCCGAGCACCAGCGGGTAGGCGATCGCGTCTGCGAGCACGAACGACGAGAAGAAGAGGTCCGGCGACGCCACCGTCAGCGCCGCCCCCGCGAGCGCGAGCCACGCGCCGCCGCCGAGGCGGCGTACGAGCAGGTAGACCGGCACCGCCGCCAGCGACATCGCGAGCGCGTTCTCCGCCTGCGTCAGGCGGTACGCGAGCGCGGGGTCGTGCGTCAGCCAGAACGGCGCCGCCAGCAGCGGCTCGAGCATCGCCGGGAAGTGGGCCGACGAGCCGCGGATCAGCGGCTTGCCGTTGTCGGCCAGCGAGCGGGCGATCGAGCCGTAGATGTACTCGTCGGGGAAATAGAGCGGCGTCGTGTGCCAGAGCGCCGCGACGAAGCGCAGCAGGAAGCTCGCGGCCACGATCCCGAGCAGCACCAGGCGCGCAGGGACCGCGGCCGCGCGCTCGACCGCAGCAGGGCGTGGTAGGGAGAGATCTACCGCCACGTGGTCGCTATCGGCAGCGCGATCCGATCCCTTGAACGAGGGATACTTGGCCGCGCCCGCTGTTCGACCTGCTCGGCAAGAGCGCCGAGTTTCGCCTTCCGCGGCTCGACGCCCCGCGACATCGTCCTGTTCGCGTCGACGTCGTCCCGGACACGCCCGTCTCGGCGCACCTCGACGCCGTCGGCAGCAAGCTCGTGCGGCGCTTCCAGCGCAACTCGGCGCTCGTGCCGTCGCCGCGCGAGACGGCCTTCCGCGCCGGGCGTACCGCGGTCCGCGTCTACGTCGTCACGGGCGATCCCGCAACGCCGCGGCTGGAGGCGGTGACGACGGCGCTGAGTGCCTAGGCCGCGGGCTCGTCGGCCACGGGAACCGCGCGGTCGGCCGGCACGAACAGGCGGCAGTGCGGGCACTTGAAGCCCGCGGGCGCGCTCGCGGAAGCCGACATCAGGAGCTGGGGCTCGAACTCCTTGCCGCAATGAGGGCAGACGACGCGGTGTGCCTCGGCCACCAGCCCAAGCTAGCAAGCGTCACCGCGTCTGTGGCGGCTCCAACCGTTCGAGCAGCGCGCCCGTCTCGGCGGCGAGGCGGCAGGCGAGCACGGCCTGGCGCTCGTCGAAGCGGCCGTGCTCGCTGTAGACCTCGACGAGCCCCCAGCAGGCGCCGCCCGACGGCAGGCAGACCATCAGCAGCGACTCGAAGCCGAGCTGCCGCAGCAGCGCCGCCTCGTGCTCGTCCGCCTCGCTGTCGAGCCGCGAGACCCAGCGGGCCTCGCCGGACTCGACCACCTCGCGCGTGAGCGGGAAGTCGGAGATCAGGTACTCGTGCCCGTGTGCGAGCGGCCGCGCGGCGACGGTGTGCTCGTCGAGCCCGACGAGCAGGTCGCCGATCACGCGCGAGATCGCGCAGGCGGACGCGTCGAGCAGGGTCACCGCCTCGCGGCAAGCCGTCCCGAGCAGGCCGCGAATCGTCGTCTCGGCCTCCAGCGCCGCGCTGCTGCGCTCGAACGAATCGGCTGCCACGGGCGGGAGCCTAGGCCACCGGGATACACGTCGGGCGCGCCCTGGGCGATGATTGTCCGGCGTGAACGGCCTGAGCTCACTGCGGGAACTCTTCGCCGGGGAGGTCATCCTCCCGGCCGACGACGGGTACGACGAGGCACGCGCCGTCTGGAACAAGGTGTTCGACCGCCGGCCCGCACTCGTCGTCCGGCCGCGGGACGTCGACGACGTGACCGCCGCGCTTCGCTTCGCACGGGAGCAGGACCTCCTGATCGCGGTTCGGTGCGGCGGCCACAGCATCCCTGGGCTCTCGACGTGCGACGACGGGATCGTGATCGATCTCTCCGCGATGCGCGGGGCCACGGTCGATCCCGAGCTGCGCATGGCGCGGGTCAACGGCGGCGCCCTCCTTGCGGAGCTGGACGAGGCCGCCCAGGCCCACGGGCTCGTCTGCCCCGTGGGCGTCGTCTCGCACACGGGGGTCGCCGGGTTGACGCTCGGGGGTGGCATGGGCCGGCTCCAGCGCAAGCACGGCCTCACGATCGACAACCTCGTCGCGGTCGAGCTCGTGACCGCGGACGGCCGGCACGTGCGCGCTTCGGAGGACGAGCACCCCGAGCTCTTCTGGGGCCTGCGCGGCGCCGGACCGAACTTCGGGATCGTGACGTCGTTCGAGTACCGGCTCCATCCACTCGACCATGCGATCACGTTCGGAAGCGTCAGGCATCCGCTCGAGCGGGCGCGCGGGCTGGCCGGCTTGTTCCGCGACCTCGCCGAGAACGGGCCGGACGAGCTCTTCCTCTCCTTCGGGACGGCGAAGGAGCGGGCGGACGACGACGCCTTCGCCTTCCTCACCGTCCTCCACTGCGGCCCGCCGGACCGGGCCGAACGTGAGCTCGCCGGCGTGCGCGCGTTCGGGCCGCCGGTTTCCGACTCGATCCGGGCGATGCCGCACCTCGCGGCGCAGCACCTGAACGACGAGGCGCAGGACTGGGGGCACCGCTTCTACATGAAGAGCGCG
>DASSMZ010000008.1:0-4410 GCA_035688325.1 Gaiellaceae bacterium | reverse complement strand
GTCCGCCTCGAGCGTGCGGCGCGAGCTCCGGCGGGCCGGGGTGTTCTCGTCGACGCCGTCGCGCGGCATCACCGGGCAGTCCGTGCAGGGCTGGGCGTCGCGCTCGAGCGGCTTCATCGACCTGCTCGTCGCGCTGCTGCGGACGGTGGCGGCGATCGACGCGCTCGTCTGCCTCTACGCGATCGCGCAGCTGCTCGCGCTGACCGTGCAGGAGCGTCGGAGCGGCCTCGCGACCGTGCGCGCGCTCGGCGGCGGCACGCGCCAGCTCGGCAGCATCGTCGCCTTCGCGGCGGCGCCGGTCGTGCTCGCGGCGATCGTGGTCGGCCTCGCGGCGGAGCGCTGGCTCGTCGGCCCGGCGGTCGCGCGACTCGCCGCCAGCTACGTCTCCCTGTCGCTCGCGCCGTCTGCGGCGGCGGTCGGCCTCACGGCCGCCGGCCTCGTCGCGGGCGCGGCGGTGACCGTGCTCTGGGCGACACGGCTCGTGACGCGCGGCCCCGTCGTCGGCTACCTGCGCGAGCGCTAGGGCAGGTACAGGCGCGCGTTCCGGTCGGCCGGCGCGCCGGCGAAGCCCTGGACGCGCCCGCCCTGGAAATCGAGGTACGCGAGCTGGCGCGAGATCTCGGCGAGCCGGTCGGACGGATCGTGGTCGATCATCCACGTCTGCAGGACGAGCTTCCCGTCGGCGGCGCGGTCGAGCTCGAACGCCCGCGCCTGCTGCGGGTAGTCGGCGAGCGACGACGTGCCGATCAGCCAGTAGTGGCCACGCGGCCGGAGCTCGTTGCGGTGCGTGTCGCCGTGCACGGCCGCGACGACGTGCGGGTCGCGGTCGAGCAGCGCGAGCACCGCCGCGCCGCCGGCCGCCGAGGGCAGCGGGGTGTGCGTGAAGAGGACGACCGGCTTCGTGCCGGCGGCCCGCAGCTCGCGCGCCAGCCAGCGGAGCTGCGCCGGACGCACGAGCCCGCCCGAGCCGACGTCGCGGCGGATCGTGTCGAGCACGATCCCGCGCATGGCGCCGGCGTCGAACGTGTAGTCGAGCAGCGGCCCGCTGCCGCCGTGGCCGCTCGCACGCCGTAACGCCGCCAGGACCTGCGCCGCCGAGAGCTCGCGCCGCCGCGGGTCGGCCGGCACCCGCTCGGAGGCGCCGGGGAGGCCGAAGCGGAGCAGCCGGGCGACCGCCGCCCGGCTCAGGCGCAGCCCGCGCACCGCGTCGAGCGCGGCCGGGCTCAGCGTCAGCAGCTTGCGGTCGCCGGTCGCGATCGCGTTCGTCTCCCGCGTGGGCGCGAGGTTGCCCTGGACGAGCAGGTCGTGGTTCCCCACGACGGGATACCAGGGCGCCTTCAGCCCGGGCGACTCGAACGGCCGCTGGGCCTGCGCCAGCAGGCCCGGTTGCCGGGGCGGGTCGACGTCCGGGCGGTAGTAGTAGGGGTCCGGGTTCGACGCCTGCTGCACGCCGCGGTAGCCGGGCCCGCCGCTGTTCGGGTCGACGCGGCCGCCGCGCAGGACGGCGAGCGCCTCGTCGAGCTCGTTCTGCTGGGCGTTGTCGATCAGGTCGCCCGTCTCGACGACCGCCTGCGGGTGGAGCGCGTTCAGCGAGAGCACCGTCGCGTCGAGCACCTGGCCGCTCAGCGCTTCCTGCGGGCGGAAGGCCGACGTGAACGGCGCGCCGCGGCGGTCGAGCACCTCCAGCCGCGCCGGCGACTCCTCGTCGACGACGTGTGCGTCGGTCAGCTGCGCGAAGAGCGCGAGCCGGCGGACCGGCTTCGACGCCGGCGCGAGCTCGGTCCGGTCGACGAGCGGCTCGCCGCCGACGCGCTCGAGCACGCCGTCGCCGTTGCGGTCGCGGAAGGTCGCGTGGAGCGTCGAGCTCGACCGCGAGCCGCCGCAGCCGGCGACGAGCAGCACCGCGAGCAGGGCGAGAACGTTCCGACCCACCCGTGAATGGTGCCCGAGGCGACGGGGGCGGGCCGCCGGGCCACCCCGTCTTCGCCCACCAGCCTCTCGTCACTCGTACTGGAGCGCGGAGAGGACATCGAGCCGCGACGCGCGGCGGGCCGGCGCGACGGCCGCGAGGATGCCGGCGACGATCGCCGTCACCGAGAAGGCGACGATCGAGCCGACGGGGAACGCGAACGAGACGCCGTACTTCCCGACCGCGTGCGTCACCGCGGCCGCGAGCAGGATCCCGAGCGGCAGCCCGAGCGCGGCGCCGATCAGCGCGGTGATCACGCTCTCGTGGCGAATCATCCGCCGCGCCTGGCGCCGGCTCAGCCCGACCGCCCGCAGCATCCCGAGCTCGCGCGTCCGCTCGAAGACCGAGAGCACGAGCGTGTTCACCATCCCGAACAGGCTCACGATCACCGAGAGGGCGAGCAGCACATAGAGCAGGTTCGTCATCGTCGAGATGAACGACGACCGGCTGGTCACGTACTCGTCCTCGGTCTCGATCTTCGTGTCCGGGTACGCGGCAAGGGACTTCTCGAGCGCCGAGCGCGAGACGGCGCCGTCGAGCAGCGTCAGCTGGTTCGACGGCCTGGCGAAGGTGCGGTCGAACGCCTGCTGCGAGATGACGACGCCACCGAGCAGCTCGTAGATCCGCGGCGGCTGGAAGACGCCGACGACCCGCAGCGCGAGCGGCTTCCCGGACGGCGAGCGCAGCGTGAACGCGTCGCCGACGTGGAGGCCGTGCCTCGTCGCGAACGAGCGCTTGACGAGCGCGCCGTGGTCGCGGAGCTTCGCCAGCGTCGCGTCGGAGGAGCCGCCGCGCCAGTCGAAGCGGTAGAGGCCGGCGATCGTCTTCGGGTCGACGCCGTTGACGGTCGCGTTGGCGTTGCGGACGCGGCCGCGATCGGCGCGGATGCTCGTCGAGCGCGTGACGCCCGGCGTGTCCGCGGCCGCCTTGCCCGCCGCGGCCGTGAAGGCCGACCAGCCGTTCTTGGAGCCGATCACCCAGTCGGCCGCCACCTGCTGGCGCACGGCCCGGTCGACGGAGCCGTGGACGCCGTTGGCGAGCACCGCCACGAACGAGACGAGCGCGAGCCCGATCATCAGCGCCGCCGCGGTCGAGGCGGTGCGCGCCGGGTTGCGCACGGCGTTGTCCGAGGCGAGCTGCCCGGCCGCGCCGCCGACGGTGCGTGCCGGGAGGCCGACCAGCATGGCCAGCCCCTCGACGAGCGCGGGGGCGAGGCCCGCGACGCCGAGCAGGCCGAGGAGCGTCCCGCCGCCGAGCGCGAGCAGCGCCGTGCCGGAGCCGGGGTTCCCGCCGAGGGTCGCATAGGCGATCAGCGCCGCCGCGACCGCGAACAGCGCCGCGCCCGCGAGCGGCCCGAAGCGCCGGCGCCGCCCGATCACCGCGCCCTCGCGGACGGCGGCGATCGGCGGCACCCGCGTCGCCCGCACGGCCGGCCAGAGCCCTGCGAGCAAGGTGACGAGTACGCCCAGCAGCAGGGCGACGACGAAGGTCCGCGTCGCGTACACGGGCGAGCTCTGGGGCAGGGACAAGCCGAGTGCGTCGAACAGCGCCGTCAGCCCGCGGGCCAGCCCGACGCCGGCCGCGATCCCGATCGCCGAGGCGAGCAGACCGAGAGCGGCCGACTCGAGCACGACCGTCCCGAGCACCTGGCGCCTGGAGGCGCCGAGCGTGCGGAGCGTGGCGAGCTCGCGCGTCCGCTGGGCGACGGTGATCGAGAGCGTGTTGAAGATGACGAAGGCGCCGACGAAGAGGGCGATCCCGCCGAAGCCGAGCAGGAAGCCGCGGATGAACGAGAGGAAGGTGTCGATGTTCTTCTTGTCCGCCTGCGCCTGCTCGTCGCCGGTCTTGACCTGGACGCCGCCCGGAACGACCTCGCGCAGCTTGCGCACGAGCGCGGCCTGCGACACGCCCGGCCTCGCCGCGACCGAGATCGCCGTGAAGCCGTGCAGCTCCAGCAGCCGCTGCGCGGTCGGGATCGTGAAGACGGCGATCGTTGCGCCGCCGAGCGAGTCGACGTCGCCGTACTTCGCGATGCCGCTGATCCGGAAGCGCTGGGCCGGCCCCTTCGCCGCCGCGCCGATCGAGTCGCCGACGGCGTAGTGGTGCTTCTTCGCGGTGTTCGAGTCGATCACGACGTCGTGCGGGCCGGTGGCCCAGCTGCCGGCGACGAGGTGCAGCGGGTTGAAGCGCGGCTGCGACGGGTCGATCCCGAAGCCGAAGGTCGGGTTGCCGTTGGCCTCGATCGCCTTCCCGTGGCGGTCGATCAGCTTCGTGTTGGTCGTGTCGTTGTTCAGGTCGAGGATCGACCCCGCCGCCGCCCGGACCTCGGGCAGACGACGGATCCGGACGAGCAGCGAGGTCGAGACGGTGCCGTTGCCGCTGTTCGAGTAGTCGACCAGCGACTTCTTGCTCACGACCGCGTCGGTGTTGCGGTAGGAGCT
>DASSMZ010000056.1:0-4022 GCA_035688325.1 Gaiellaceae bacterium | reverse complement strand
TCGAGCTCGCCGGTCGAGCGCGGACGGCCGATCAGCAGGCGCTTCGTCCGCGCGACGAAGGGCCGCTTGAACGGCGGGTGGGCGACCGGCTCGGCGCTCACGGCTTCGGCGGCGCGGTGACGAGGACGCGGCAGCCCGCATGCCGCAGCACGTACTCGGCGGTGTGGCCGAAGAGCCGCTTGCGGTCGCGGGGGGCCGCGCGCATGACGACCAGGTCGGCGCCGGCCTCGTCGGCCGCCCGGACGATCGCCTCCCCGCGCGCACGCGCGCGCACGATCCGCTCGTTCAGGCGCACGCCGCGGCTCGCGGCGATCGCATGCGCCTTCTCGAGCGCGGCCCGTGCGGCCGCCTCCTCGTCGAGCATGTGCGCGTCGAGCGGCAGCTCGGCCGGCACCTCGATCACGAACACGGCCGTGATCGTGGCCCCGTGCTCGGGCGCGAGCTGCGCGGCGAGGGCGACGCCCGACTCGGTGTCGTCGTCCCCGGCGATCGGCACGACGATCCGCCGGTAGGCGACCCGTGCGAAGACAGCGTTGCGAACCGCGTGCGTCGCCACGCCTCGAAGCTAGCGCGGAGCCGCTCAAAACGGCCTCAAACCTCGACCGGGCGCTCTCAGGAGAGGCTCAAGGCCGCGCGACCGGGTTCACGAGTCGGTACCCCGCGCCGGGCTCGGTGAGCAGGTAGCGGGGCCGCGCCGGGTCGTCCTCGAGCTTGCGCCGCAGCTGGGAGACGTAGACGTGGAGGTAGTGCGACTCGGCGCCGTATGCGGGCCCCCACACCTCGCGCAGGAGCGCCGGGTGCGTCATCAGCTTGCCCTCGTTCTGGGCCAGCACGCGCAGGAGGTCGAACTCGTTCGGCGTCAGCTGCACGCGGCGGCCGCCGACCGTGACGAGGCGCTTGTCGAGGTCGACCACGAGCTCGCCGACCTCGAGCACCGGCTCCGTCGACGGCCCGGCCCGGCGCAGCAGCGCGCGCAGGCGGGCGAGCAGCTCGTCGATCCCGAACGGCTTCTGGACGTAGTCGTCGGCGCCGGCGTCGAGCGCGGCCACCTTCTCGGCCTCGTCGCCGACGACGGAGAGGACGAGGATCGGCGCCTCGCTCCACGAGCGCAGCTCCCGTGCGACGTCGATCCCGCTCCGGTCGGGGAGCACGAGGTCGAGGATGACGGCGTCGGGCGGCCGCATCGCCGCGGCCGAGAGCGCCTCCTGCGCCGTCGCCGCCGTCGCGACGTCGTAGCCCGCGCCGCGGAGGTTCGTCTGCAGGGCCCGCAGGATCTGCGGCTCGTCGTCGACGACGAGCACCCGCGCCTCGTTCATCGGACGAGCGTCGGCCGGGCGGCCGCGGAGGGGAGCGCGAGGGTGAAGGCGGCGCCGAAGCCGGGGCTCGACTCGGCCCAGAGGCGGCAGTCGTTCGCCTCGGCGAACCCGCGCGCGATCGCGAGGCCGAGCCCGGTGCCCTCGCCCCCGCTGCGGCCGTGCTCGAAGGGCTCGAAGATCCGGTCGGCGTCGGTGGAGGCGAGACCCGGCCCGTGGTCGGAGATGCGCACGAGCACCTCGTCGCCGGTGCTGCTCGCGACGAGCTCGACCGGATCCGATGGCGACGAGAACCGGAGCGCGTTCTCGAGCACGTTGACGAGCACGCGCTCGAGCTGCGCGGCGTCGACGCTGACGAGCGGCGCGTCGCCGTCGAGCGCGACCTCGACGCGCGCCGCCTCGGGGCCGAGCGACTCGAGCGCACGGAGGACCAGCTCATCGACGGGCCACAGCTCGCGCTTCGCCGGCGCGACGCCGGCCTCGAGCCGCGAGAGGTCGAGCAGGTTCGCGACGAGCCGCTCGAGCCGCGTCGTCTCGAGCCGGATCGTCTCGAGCAGCGCCGCGCGGTCGTCGTCGCCGAGCGCGACCGAGCCGCTCTCGAGCCCGCCCGCCGCGACGCGGATCGCCGTCAACGGCGAGCGCAGGTCGTGGCTGACCGCGTGGAGAACGGCGGTCTTGGCCGCGTCGCTGCGCCTGAGTGCTTCCGCCTCCGCCGCCGCGAACGCACGGCGCCTGCCGCGGGTCGCAAGCTGGCTCACGACGACTGCGGTGACCAGGTACACCGCCAGGGCGACCCAGTCCGCCGAGTCGTGCAGCGCGAACGTGTGCACGGGCGGCAGGACGAAGAAGTTGAACGCGAGCATGCTCCCGACCGCCACCCCGATCGCGTACGGAAGGCCGAAGGCGATCGCGATCGGCAGCACCGCCAGGATGTAGAGCACGCCCAGGCTGAGGACCGGCGCCACGCCCTTCAGCGCGAAGACCGCCGCCGTCGCGACCGCGACCGCGGCGACGCTGACGGCGACTCGGGCGAGGCGGGTCTCGGCACGCATGAGAAGAGGTGTACCACCCTCCGGCGTCGCGGTGCCAGCGTGAATCCCCTGCAAGCGGCAACTTGCGATCATGGCGTCGTGAGCACGCTGCGCCTTCCGGTGGAGCTCGCGCACCGCGCGACCGGCCGCATCGACAGCGGCGTTCGCCGGTGGGCGCTCGGCCTGGCCGCCGGAGCGGCGCTCGTCGCGGTGGTGACCGTCGTCATCGCGCTCCTCGAGCCCCACGTGCCCGTGCTCGGCCTCGGGGTGCTGTACATCTTCGCCGTGCTCCCGGTCGCCGTCTTCTGGGGGCTCCCGCTCGCGATCGCGGTCTCGGTTGCGAGCATGCTCGCGTTCAACTTCTACTTCCTGCCGCCGACGCACACGTTCACGCTGCAGGACTCGCGCAACTGGTCCGCGCTGGGCGTGTTCGTCGTGACCTCGGTCGTCGTCAGCGAGCTCGCCGCCCGCTCGCGCCGGCGCGCGATCGAATCCGCCCTCCTCGCCGAGATCGCGGGCTCGCTGCTCGGGCGCGGCGACGTCACGAGGGAGCTCGACCGGATCGCGCCGGAGGCCGCGGAGGCGCTCGAGGTCGAGCGGGTCGAGATCACGCTCGAGCCTGAGCCCGACGGGTACCCGCTGCTCGCGGACGGGCGGCAGGTGGGGACGCTCCACCTCGTCAATCCACAGCACGGCGGGAGCGCCGCGCGCCGCCGGCTCCTCCCCGCCCTCGCGTCGCTGCTCGGCGTGGCGATCGACCGGCAGCGGCTTGCAGCCGAGGCGCTGGAGGCCGAGACGCTGCGGCGGAGCGACGCCGTCAAGACCGCCGTCCTGCGCGCCGTCACCCACGACCTGCGCTCACCGCTGATGGCGATGCTCACCTCGGCGAGCGCCCTCGCGCGGGACGACCTCGAGCTCGGCCCGGACGACCGGCGCGAGCTGGTGTCGACGATGCTCGCCGAGACACACCGGCTGAGCCGTCTGATCGACAACCTGCTCGACCTCTCGCGCCTCGAGGCAGGCGCCGCCACCCCGGAGCCCGACGTCTGGCCCGTCGACGAGCTGGTCGCGCAGGCGCTCGACGAGACCGAGGACCCGGACAACCGGATCGCCGTCGAGCTGCCTGCCCACCCCCTCGCCGTGCGAGCCGACCCGCGGCAGATCGAGCGGGTGCTCGTCAACCTGTTCGAGAACGCGCTCAAGTACTCACCGCCCGACGAGCGCGTGCGGGTGCAGGTCGGCGAGTCGCCGCACCACGTCGTCCTCAGGGTCGTCGACCACGGTCCCGGGATCCCGGCCGGCGACCGAGACCGCATCTTCGAGCCGTTCCAGCGCGGTCGCGCGACCGGCCAGGGCGCTGGTCTCGGGCTCGCGATCGCGCGCGGGTTCGCCGAGGCGAACCGCGGACGCGTCTGGGCGGAGTCGCGTCCGGGGCAGGGCGCGACGTTCGTGCTCGAGCTCCAGGGAGCGCCGCTCGCGGAGGACGAGTGAGCGGCGCCCGCGTGCTCGTCGTCGACGACGAGCGGCAGATCCTCAAGGCGCTGCAGACGAGCCTGCGAGGGGCGGGCTACGAGGTCGAGACGGCGGAGACGGCGGAGCACGCGCTCGCCGCGGCCGCGATGCGGCCGCCGGAAGCGGTCATCCTCGATCTCGTCCTCCCGGACGGCACGGGCACCGA
>DASSMZ010000005.1:0-5122 GCA_035688325.1 Gaiellaceae bacterium | reverse complement strand
CGCGTCGCCCTCGGCGAATTCGCCCTCGAGCAGGCGCAGCGCGAGCGGGTTCTCCAGCAGGCGCTGGATCGCGCGCTTGAGCGGCCGCGCCCCGTAGGTCGGATCCCAGCCCGCCTCGGCGAGCACCGCGCGAGCGTCGTCGGTCAGCTCGAGGCGCAGCCCGCGCTCGACGAGCCGCTCCTCCACCCGCCCAAGCTGCAGCTCGACGATCTCGCCGATCTGCTCCTTCGAGAGCGAGTGGAACTCGACGATCTCGTCGATCCGGTTGAGGAACTCCGGACGGAAGTGCTCGCGCATCGCCTCGGCCGAGCGGACGTTCGAGGTCATGATCAGCACGGTGTTGCGGAAGTCGACCGTGCGGCCCTGGCCGTCGGTCAGCCGGCCGTCGTCGAGGATCTGCAGCAGCACGTTGAAGACGTCCGGGTGCGCCTTCTCGATCTCGTCGAGGAGGACGACCGAGTACGGGCGACGCCGTACTGCCTCCGTCAGCTGTCCGCCCTCGTCGTAGCCGACGTAGCCGGGCGGCGCGCCGACCAGCCGCGAGACGCTGTGCTTCTCCATGTACTCGCTCATGTCGAGGCGCACCATCGCCCGCTCGTCGTCGAACATGAACTCGGCGAGCGCGCGGGCGAGTTCCGTCTTGCCGACGCCGGTCGGCCCGAGGAAGACGAACGAGCCGATCGGGCGGTTCGGGTCCTGCAGGCCCGAGCGCGCGCGCCGCAGCGCGTTCGCGACCGCGGAGACGGCCTCGTCCTGGCCGACGACGCGCTCGTGCAGCCGCTCCTCCATGTGGATCAGCTTCTCGGTCTCGCCCTCGAGCAGGCGGTCGACGGGGATGCCCGTCCAGCGCGCGACCACGGCGGCGACGTCGTCCTCGTCGACCTCCTCCTTGACCATCGGCTCGGCGGCGTCCGGCGCGGCCTCGCGCTCCTCGAGCTCCTTCTCGAGCGCCGGCAGCTCGCCGTAGCGGATCTCGGCGACGCGCTGGAGCTCGCCGTTCCGCTCCGCACGCTCGGCCTCCATGCGCAGCTCGTCGATCGACCGCGTGATCTCCTTGACGCGCTCGAGCTGCTCCTTCTCGCGCGACCAACGCGCGGCCAGCTCGTTGCGCCGCTCCTGCGCCTCGGCGAGCTCGCGCTCGAGCGGCTCGCGCACCTCGGCCGACTCCTTGCCCATGGCGGCGAGCTCGATCTCGAGCTGGCGCACGCGGCGCTCGGCCTCGTCGAGCTCGAGCGGCGAGGAGTCGATCTCCATCCGCAGCCGCGAGGCCGACTCGTCGACGAGGTCGATCGCCTTGTCGGGCAGGAAGCGGTCGGCGATGTAGCGGTCGGAGAGCACAGCCGCCGCGACCAAAGCCGCGTCGCGGATCCGCACGCCGTGGTGCGCTTCGTAGCGCTCCTTGAGGCCCCGCAGGATCGCAATCGAGTCGGCGACCGACGGCTCGCCGACGAAGACCGGCTGGAAGCGCCGCTCGAGCGCTGCGTCCTTCTCGATGTGCTTGCGGTACTCGTCGAGCGTGGTCGCGCCGATCGCGCGGAGCTCGCCGCGCGCGAGCATCGGCTTGAGCATGTTCGCCGCGTCGACGGCACCCTCCGCCGCGCCGGCGCCGACGATCGTGTGCAGCTCGTCGATGAACAGGATCAGCTCGCCGGCCGCGTTCTGCACCTCGGTGAGCACGGCCTTGAGCCGCTCCTCGAACTCGCCGCGGTACTTCGAGCCCGCGAGCAAGGCGCCGATGTCGAGCGCCCACACACGCTTCCCCTTCAGGCCCTCGGGCACGTCGCCCGCGACGATGCGCTGGGCGAGCCCCTCGACGATCGCCGTCTTGCCGACGCCGGGGTCGCCGATCAGAACCGGGTTGTTCTTCGTGCGGCGCGAGAGCACCTGGATCACGCGGCGGATCTCCTCGTCGCGGCCGATGACCGGGTCGAGCACACCGCGCTCGGCCAGCTCGGTCAGGTCGCGACCGAACTTCTGCAGCGCCTGGTAGGTGCCCTCGGGGTCCTGCGAGGTGACGCGCTGCCCGCCGCGGACGGCCTTGATCTTCGCCTCCAGCTGCTCGCGCGGGACGACGTCGAGCGCGAGCAGCAGGTGCTCGGTCGAGACGTAGTCGTCCTCCATGCGCTTCGCCTCGTCGGAGGCGGCGTCGAGCACGCGCGAGGCGGCCGCGCTCACGCCCGGCTGCTGCTGCGCGCCCTCCGTCGACGGCTTCGTGCGCAGCGTCGTCTCGGCCTGTGCGCGCAGGGCCGCCGCGTCGGGCACGAGCTCCTGCGGCAGCTCCTGGTCGAGGAGCGCGAGCAACAGGTGCTCGGGGTACAGCTCTGGGTTCCCCAGACGGCGCGCCAGCTCCTGTGCGGCGGCGACCGCCTCCTGGGACTTGATCGTCAGCTTGTTGAAGTCCACTTCTTCTCCGGTAGGTGTGATGGGTCGTAGAGAACCAGGTCGCGGCGGTAGTGCCTGTGCACGTCGGCGATCGCGTCGCGCATCTCGCGCTCGAGCCGCTCGATCCGCGCGTGCATGCGGTGGAGCTGCTCCTCGAGGTCGAGCACCGCCTCGACGCCGGCGAGGTTGAGGCCGAGCTGCGTCGTCAGCCGCTGGATCAGGCGCAGGCGCTCGAGGTCGGCCTCCGAGTAGAGGCGGGTGTTGCCGGCGGTGCGCTGCGGCTGGACGAGCCCCTTCTGCTCGTACATGCGCAGCGTCTGCGGGTGCATCCCTACGAGCTCGGCGGCGACCGAGATCATGTAGCGCGGGCGGTTGTCGATCACTGCGTTCGCTCCCGGTAGGCGCGCACGGCGACGTTCACCATCACGAGCAGGCCGAGGACGACCAGCACCGTCGCCACCAGCCACAGGCTCGTCAGCCAGGACGGCTGCGGCTCGTTGCGGTACTCGCCTACGCGAGCCACCGCCGCGGCGACGTACAGCGCCAGGCCGGTCACGAGCGAGAGGATCCCGAAGCGCATCAGCCGCCCGCCTTCTGCAGCTCTTCGATCAGCTCGCGCTGCTTCTTGCTCAGCTTCTTCGGCACCGTCAGCTTCACGCGCGCGAGGACGTCGCCGCGGCCGGAGCCCTTCAGCTTCGGCGCGCCCTTGCCCTTCACGCGGAGCAGGGTGCCGTCCTCGGTGCCGGACTTCACCTTGACCGTCACCTCGCCGTCCGGCGTCGGCACCTTCACCTGGGCGCCGAGCGCCGCGTCCGGGTAGGAGACCGGAACGTCGACGACGAGGTCGTCGCCGCGCCGCGTGTAGACCTTCGACGGCTCCACACGCGTGACGACGTAGAGGTCGCCGGCCTCGGCGCCGCCGTAGCCGGCCTCGCCCTTGCCCCTCAGGCGGATCCGCGAGCCGTCCTTCACGCCCGCGGGGATCTTGACCGTGTAGCGCTTCGTCCGCCGCTCGCGGCCGCTGCTGTGGCAGCGCGGACACGGGTCCTCGATCACGGTCCCGTTCCCGCGGCAGCGCGGGCACGGCTGCGAGAGGGCGAACAGCCCCTGGCTCTCGGAGATCACGCCGCGGCCCTTGCACTCCGGGCAGAGTGTCGGCGCCGTGCCCGGCTTCGCTCCCGAGCCGCCGCACTCGCGGCACGCGGTCTCGAGCTCGACCGGGATCGTCGTCTCGATGCCCTGCAGCGAGTCCTCGAACGAGAGCCGAATCTCGACCTCGAGGTCGCTCCCGCGCTGGCCTCGCTGGCGCTGCTGCTGTCCGCCACGGCCACGGCCGCCGAAGAGCCCGCCGAAGATGTCGCCGAGGTCGCCGAGGTCGGAGACGTCGAAGCCCTCGAAGTTGAAGCCGCCCGGCCCGGCCCCGCCGCGGCCGTTCTGCGAGCCGAAGCGATCGTACTGCTTGCGCTTCTCCGGGTCGGAAAGCACGTCGTAGGCGGCCTGCACCTCCTTGAAGCGCTCCTCCGCCGCAGCGTCGCCCGGGTTCGCGTCGGGATGATGCCGGCGGGCGAGCTTGCGGTAGGCCTTCTTGATCTCGTCCTGGCTCGCGCCCTTCGCCACCCCGAGGGTCTCGTAGAGATCCTTAACGGCCGCCATCGTCCTCCTGCCGCGGAGCGGCCACGACGACGCGCGCCGGACGCACGACGCGGTCGCCCAGGCGGTAGCCCTTCTGGACGACCTCGAGGATCGAGCCCTCCTCGCCGTCGGACGGCTGCGAGAGCAGCGCCTCGTGGACGTGCGGGTCGAACCGCCCGTTCGTCTCGATCTCCGCGAGACCCTCGCGCCGCAGCGCGGACTCGAGCTCGCGGTGCACGAGGCGCACGCCCTCCTCGAGCTGCGCCTCCTGGTGCTCCTCGGCCGCGGCGAGCGCACGCTCGAGGTCGTCGAGCACCGGGAGCAGCTCCTTCACGAGCCGCTCGTGGGCCCGCGCGACCAGGCTCTCCTGGTCGCGCGCAACCCGCTTGCGGTAGTTCTCGAACTCGGCCGCGACCCGCTTCAGGTCGTTCAGGTGCTCGTCACGCTCGGCCTCGAGCGCGGCGACCTGCTCCTCGAGCGTGAGCTCGGCCGGAGCCTCTGTCCGCTCCTCGCTCACGAGGTGCGAGCCTCCTCGTCCACGACCTCGGCGTCCTCGATCACCTCGTCGTCGGAGTCGGCGGCCTCACCGTTGCCGGACGCCTGCGCCTGCTGCGCCGAAGCCTGTGCGTAGACGGCCTCGGCCAGCTTCTGCGACGCCTCCTGGAGTGCCTCCGTCTTCGACCGGATCTCGTTCAGGTCGTCGGACTCGAGCGCCTGCTTGAGCTCCATCACGCGGCCCTCGATCGTCGAGGCCTCGCCCTCGTCGAGCCTGTCGCGGTGGTCCTTCAGGCTCTTCTCGGTCGCGTAGGCGAGCGACTCGGCCTGGTTCTTCGTGTCGGCCACCTCGCGCAGCCGTCGCGCCTCGTCGGCGTGCGACTCCGCGTCCTTGATCATCTGATCGACCTCGTCCGGCTTCAGGCCCGAGCCGCCCTCGATCTTGATCTGCTGCTCGTTGCCGGTGCCGAGATCCTTGGCCGAGACGTTGATGATCCCGTTCGCGTCGATGTCGAAGGTGACCTCGATCTGCGGCATGCCCCGCGGCGCCGGCGGGATGCCGACGAGCTGGAACTTGCCGAGCGTCTTGTTGTAGAGCGCCATCTCCGACTCG
>DASSMZ010000049.1:0-3566 GCA_035688325.1 Gaiellaceae bacterium | reverse complement strand
TTCTACCGGCCGACGATCTTCGGCGACGTCGACCCGCAGATGCGCGTGGCGCAGGAGGAGATCTTCGGCCCGACGACGGCGCTGATCCGCGTCCGCGACCTCGACGAGGCGGTGCGCGTCTCGAACGGGATCCGCTTCGGGCTCTCGTCGTCGATCTTCACCCGCGACGTGAACAAGGCCTTCCGCGCGATGCGCGACCTCGAGGCCGGCATCACGTACATCAACGCGGGCACGATCGGCGCCGAGGTGCACCTGCCGTTCGGCGGCACCAAGCAGACCGGCAACGGCCACCGCGAGGCGGGCCAGGCCGCGCTGGACGTCTTCACCGAGTGGAAGTCGATCTACGTCGACTACTCGGGCAAGCTGCAGAAGGCCCAGATCGACACTGCCGGGTAGGCGCGGGTGAGGCGCAAGCTCGTCGTCTTCGTGCCGCGCGAGGCGCTCGACAGCGTGCGCGAAGCCCTGTTCACCGCCGGCGCCGGCCGCATCGGCGCCTACGAGCACTGCTCCTGGTACACGGAGGGCACGGGCACGTTCCTCGGCGGCGAGGGCACGGATCCGGACGTCGGGCAGCCCGGCCGCGAGGAGCGCGTCGCCGAGCTGCGACTCGAGACGGTCTACCCCGAGGACCGCGAGGCGGAGGTCGTCGCGGCGCTGCGCGACGCGCACCCGTACGAGGAGCCGGCCTTCGACCTGTACGCGCTCGCCGACCCGCCGTCCGCGTGAGGGCGAGGCTCTCGACCGACGGCGGCGCGCGCGGCAACCCGGGGCCTGCGGCCTTCGGCTACGTGCTCGAGACCGAGGACGGCACCGTGCTCGACGCCCGCGGCGAGGCGATCGGGGTCGCGACGAACAACGTCGCGGAGTACCGCGGCTTGCTGGCCGGGCTCGAGGCCGCGCTGGAGCGCGGGGTGGAGGACGTCGAGGTCGTGTCGGACTCGGAGCTCGTCGTCAAGCAGATGCGCGGCGAGTACAAGGTCAAGAACGACACGCTGCGCGGGCTGGTGGAGGACGCCCACGCGCTCGAGTCCCGGTTCAGGCGCGTGAGCTACACCGCCGTCCGGCGCGAGCACAACGAGCTCGCCGACCGGCTCGTCAACGACGCGCTCGACTCGGCGGCGTGAGGTCGTCGGCCGCGGCGTCGCGGTGTGCCGGCAGGTAGAACCGCTCGGCGTACTCGGCGACCATCCTCGCGCTCGTGAAGCGCGTGCCTGCCCGCTCGATCGCCGCGCGCCCGAGCGCCAGCCAGCGCGCGGGGTCGTCGTAGGCGTCCCTGACGTCGTCTCGGAGCAGGCGAAACAGCTCGGCAGCGTCCGCAGCGTCCTGCGCGACAGGATCGTCGGCGCCGGCGCCGGCGATCGCCCAGCCGGCTTCGGGCGCGTAGCCCTCGTCCCACCAGCCGTCGAGGACCGACAGGCTGGGCGTCCCGTTGAGCGCGGCCTTCATGCCGCTCGTGCCCGACGCCTCCTCGCCGCGCCGCGGCACGTTCAGCCACAGGTCGACGCCCTGGACGAGCAGGCGTGCGAGCGCGAGGTCGTACCCGGCGAGGAACGCCACGCGTCCGTGCGCCTCCGCGCTCCCGGCGAGCTTGACGATCTCGGCCAGCATGCGCTTGCCGTCGCGATCGTCCGGGTGGGCCTTGCCGGCGAACAGGATCTGGATCGGCCGGTCGTCGTCACCCAGCAGCGCCGCCAGCTCCTTCCGGTTCGAGAGCACGAGGTCGGCGCGCTTGTAGGTCGCGAAGCGTCGTGCGAACCCGATAGTCAGCACGTCGGGGTCGAGCGCGACCCCTGCTCGCTCGCGCACCGCTGCCAGCAATTCCTCCTTCCGCAGCCGTCGCACCCGCCCGAGCTCGTCCAGGTCGACGTCCCGCGCCCGCTCCCACGTCTGCGTCGCCGCGGCGAGCTCGACGCCGCACGACTCGAGCACGTGCGCGAGCTCCGGCGAGACCCACGTGGGCGCATGGACCCCGTTTGTGACGTGGCCGATCGGGACGCCGCCGTCCCGCGCCTGCGGCCAGAGGTGCGCCCACATGCGACGCGCCACCTCGCCGTGGAGGCGCGACACCCCGTTTCGCCGCTCGGCGGTTCGCAGCGCGAAGGGGGTCAGGCCGAAGGTCCTGTCGCCGGCGCGCGAGCGACCGAGCTCCGCGACCGTCTCCCACGGGACGCCGAGCCGCTCGACCAGCGGCTCGAGCAGCCGCTGCGCGAGCGCGCCGTCGAAGACCTCGTTGCCGGCCGGCACGGGCGTGTGGGTCGTGAAGACGGTGCTGCGACGGATTCGCTCGAGCGCCTCGGCGAACGGCAGGCCGTGGTCGTCGACGAGGGCGCGCGCCCGCTCGAGCGAGGCGAGCGCCGCGTGCCCTTCGTTCAGGTGGAACACGTCGGCGGCGAGGCCGAGCGCCGCGAGCGCCCTCGTCCCGCCGACGCCGAGCAGGAGCTCCTGCCCGAGCCGCGTCTCGCGGTCGCCGCCGTACAGTCGCGCGGTCAGGCCACGCGCCCAGGCGCCGTTCCCGGCGACGTCGGAGTCGAGCAGGAAGAGCGGCACGTTTCCGACGTCGTACCGCCAGACGGCGGCCGCGACCGTCTCCGCGCCGATCTCGACCTCGACCGCCACCTCTGTCGGCGCGAGCCCGAGCTCGTCCGGCGACACGGTCGCGTATCGCTCGCGCTGGCCGTCCGGCGCGATCTCCTGGCCGAAGTAGCCCTCGCGGTAGAAGAGCCCGACCGCGACGAGCGGCACGCCGAGGTCGGAGGCCGACTTGAGGTGGTCGCCCGCGAGCACGCCCAGGCCGCCGGAGTAGATCGGCAGCCGCTCGTCGACGCCGAACTCCAGCGAGAAGTACGCGACGAGCAGCTCGTCGTGGGGCGTCCCGTTCGGCGCGCGCACCCGCGCAGGCTAGTCGCGATCGGCGGCGTGGGGCCGCGGCTATACTTCCGCGGTCCCGCGGATGTAGCTCAGTTGGCTAGAGCGTCTGCTTGCCATGCAGAAGGTCGTGGGTTCGAGTCCCATCATCCGCTCCTCCTCACGAGAGCCCCGCTCAGGCGGGGTTTTCTGAACGGCGCGGCCGCTACGTGCAGCGCCGCTCGCGCCCGATAGTCAGCCTCTAGTCAGCCTTCCGAGCTCCGCGAGCCGCAAGGCCAGCCCGGGAACCCCTGCAAAGCGCGGGGGTTCCACCGGAAGGTTCTACTGCGGGGGCGTTGTACGGGGCCGCGTCCGCGAGGGTTCGCGGGTCTGGCCAGTTACGAACCCTCAACGCCAGAGGCGGGCGCGGCCACCTAAGTCGACGCGCTGGCCGTCTGCTTCTTGCGCACTGGTAGGTCTGAAGCCGTCGGGGCGCCCCCCAGCCGCCACACGCTTCCGGCGCCCGTCCGGTGCCTAGTCCTGGCCGGCGGGGTGCGTCGGACACTCGGCCGATGCCTCTCGAGAACGTCGCGCGCAATCCCGAAGTGCGCGGCAAGGTCTAGCGGCCGGGATCCTGGAGGCCGGCGACCGAGCGGCGACCCTTTCTCCTAGGGGGTACATCCGGAAAAAGCCGCGCGCCCGACCGCCTCATCCCCCGTGCG
>DASSMZ010000047.1:0-16993 GCA_035688325.1 Gaiellaceae bacterium | reverse complement strand
CTGGCCCGGGGCGGTGCTCGTGGCGGGCGCCGTCTGCCTCGAGCCGCTCGCGCGGCTCTACGCCGGCACCGGCTACGAGATCCGGTTTCGCAGCGTCTGGGTCGCCGAGGTGGCGGCCGGCCTGGCGATGCTCGCGTACGTCGCGTGGGCAATGATCGCCCGGCGGAGGTGGTCCGGCCCGGCGGACTCGAGCTCGCCGGGCCGGATTCCCGAAGCGCGCTAGCTCGCCGGCTCCACCACGACCGGCGTGCCCACGTGCCGGTAGGCGTTCGTGCCCAGGCCGTCCGCCGTGACGGTGTCCGTCAGCCAGATCCCGATCGCGTTGTCGCGGATGACGTTGTTCGCGATCCGCTCCTCGACCGGCGGGACGGAGTAGATCGCGACGCCGGTGGTCGCGAAGTTGCTGACGCCGCCGTCGAAGGTGTCGCCGGCGACGTTGTTCGTCGCGAACACGTTGCTGGCGATGTCGTTCCCGTTGATGTCCTCGCCGCCCGGATGGTGAGCGTGGAACGTGATCCCGGCGAGGCCGTTGCCGGCAAGGTAGTTCCCCTCGAGCAGGTTGTCGTAGGCCCCGCTGCCCGGGCCGGAGCCGAACACGCCGATGCCGCTCCCGCTACCGCCGACGCCGCCGAACTCCGGCGGCGCGGTCGCCGTGCCGTTGTCGATCGCGACGTTGCCGCGGACGACGTTGTCGTAGACGCCGCCCTTATCGGGGTTACGGCCGGTGACCGTCAACGAGCCGTCGGGGTTCGCCACGTAGCCGACCGCGTTCGAGCTGTGGCTCGGCAGCACGATGCCGCACTCGGTGCGGTTGTCGCTGACGAAGTTGCCCTGGAGCAGGTTGTGGGCGTTCGGCCCGTAGTCGTCGGTCAGGAGGATGCCGTCGGCGTTCCCGGTCGCCTGCGAGCCCTCGATCACCGAGTTCTCGACCACGTTCAGGTGGATGCCGCCGCCGCAGTCGCCGGGGTACTTGCAGTTGCCGTTCTCGGTCCCGTTGAAGCCGCGGTCGTCGTTCAGGGCCTCGACGTCCTGGACGGTCTCGCCGCTCAGCACCGGCGAGCCGGACGGCAGCAGGCCGAAGTCGCCGAACGAGTCGATGCCGAAGAGCAGGCCTTCCCCGTTCGCGTTCACGAGCCTGAAGCCGCGGACGGTGACGCCGGAGGCGACGACCTGGATCGCGTTCTCCAGGCCGGTGGCGTCGATCGTCGCGTTCTGGCCGATCAGCGTCAGCGGCTTCTAGACCAGGACGTCCTCCGCGTACGTGCCGGGGCAGACGACGATGATCCCGCCGTCGGGCGCGGCCGCGACGGCGTCGCCGATGCGCGAGAAACTCGCCGTGCCGCAGTTCTTGCCCGGCTTCGACGGCGACCCGTGTGTCGACACGTACTCCGTTCCCTGGCCGTGTCCGTCGTTGCCGGCGGCCGCGAGCGACGGCGCCGCCGCACTGATGAGCACCAGGCCGGTGACGGCCAGCGCCGAGGCAACGAGCAGCCTCAGCGTGGCTGTCTGGCGCACTTGCATGGGTTCCCCTTCCGTTGGGGTTGAGCTGGCCCGCCAGGCCACGCCGAGATCGTCCCCGAGTCGGCCGCAGTGCCCTCGTCCTTGGGGCGAGGGCGACCCTATCCCGGGGCTTCGCGTGGCATCAACCGAGAACCGTTCCTGCCAGCACGAGGGCGCCGAGCACTCCCGAGCGGCCCGCGAGCGCGGGCCGAACGAGCTCCGGCACCGCGACGTAGCCGTTGACGAGCTGGTCGAGCTGCCGCTGCACGAGCTCGAGCAGCCCGGTGCGCTTCAGCACGCCGCCGCCGAGGACGATTCGCTGCGGCGAGACGACCGCGCTGACCGCGAGCAGGCCGAGCGCGAGGTAGCGTGCCTCGAGCGCCCAGGGCGCGTCGTCCTCGAGCTCGTGCGCCGGCCGGCCCCAACGCGCCTCGAGCGCCGGGCCGGCGGCGAGCCCTTCCCAGCAGTCGCCGTGGAACGGGCACACGCCGGGGAACGGGTCGTCCTCCCGGTCGTGCGGGACGCGGAGGTGGCCCAGCTCCGGATGCTGGAGCCCGTGCAGCGGCCTGCCGCCGACGAGCACGCCGCCGCCGATGCCGGTGCCGACGGTGACGTAGACGGAGGTGTCGAGCCCCCGAGCTGCGCCCCAGCGGTGCTCGCCGAGCGCGGCCGCGTTCACGTCGGTGTCGAATGCGACCGGCACGCCGAGGCGCCGGCCGAGCTCTCCGGCGACCTCGGTGTGCGCCCACCCCGGCTTCGGCGTCGTCGTGATCACGCCACGGGCGAGGTCGACCGGCCCGAACGAGCCGATCCCGAGCGCATCGACGGGGCCTTCGCGCTCGAAGAAGGCGACCGCAGCGGCGATCGTCTCGAGGGGCGTCGTCGTGGGGACAGTCGTAACGGCGCTGAGGTCGTCGGGGCCGGTGCCGACGGCGCACTCCCACTTCGAGCCGCCGGCCTCGATGCCGCCGAGCGCCGTCAGCTCAGCGGCGGGCGGACGTAGATGACGCCCTCGTGCTTGATCGGGACGAAGTTGGCGCCGATCCGCATCGTCACGTCCTCGACGTGGGCGAAGACCTCGTCGCTCACGCCCGCGGCGTCGCCGCCGACGCGAACCTCGATGCCGACCTCGTCCACCGGATGCGCGTCGAGCCCCGCCTCCCGCAGCTCGTCCAGCAGCCGGTCGCGGTCGGGGATCCGCGCGGCCTCGACCTCGAGGTGGTCGTCCATGGGTGGATTATGTCGGTATCTTCCGCCCGGCATGGCGGTGGCGACCGAGCGCGAGTACGGCCTCTTCATCGACGGCGAGTCGATCGAGTCGTCGACAGGCGAGCTCCGCGACCTGTTCGAGCCCGCCACCGGCGAGCCGCTCGCGAAGGCCGCGATGGCCGGCGAGCACGACGTCGAGCGGGCGGTCGACGCCGCGCGCGCCGCGCTCGAGGGCGACTGGGGCAGGACGGCGCCGACCGAACGGTCGCGGCTGCTGCACGCGCTCGCCGACGCGCTCGTCGCGAATCGCAAGGAGCTCGCCGAGCTCGAGGCACGGAACGTCGGCAAGGCGATCTCCTCGGTCAAGGCGGAGCTGGCGCAGGCGATCGAGAACTTCCGCTTCTACGGCTCGGCGATCGCCTCGATCGGCGGCCGCTCGAACCCGCTCGGCGGGTCGCTGCTCTTCTACTCGCTCAAGGAGCCCGTCGGCGTCTGCGGCCAGATCGTGCCCTGGAACTACCCGCTGATGATGACGACCTGGAAGCTGGCGCCCGCGCTCGCGGCCGGCTGCACGATCGTGCTCAAGCCGGATTCCGCGACGCCGCTCTCGGCGCTGCGCATGGCGGAGCTCGCGTCGGAGGTCGGCTTCCCGCCCGGCGCGATCAACGTCGTCCCCGGCCCCGGCCCGCTCGTGGGCGCGGCAATCGTCCGCCATCCCGGGATCGAGAAGGTGGCCTTCACCGGCTCGACCGCGACGGGGGCGGAGATCATGCGGCTCGCCTCCGACGGGATCAAGCGGCTGATCCTCGAGCTCGGCGGCAAGAGCCCGAACCTCGTCTTCGCCGACGCGAACCTCGACGACGCGATCCCGAGCTCGGTCTGGTCGATCTACTACTCGGCCGGACAGAGCTGCGAGGCGCGCTCGCGCGTGCTGGTCGAGCGCTCGATCTACGACGACTTCGTCTCGCGCTTCGCCGACTACGCGGCGAGCCTCAGGGTCGGCGACCCGCTCGACGCCGAGACCCAGGTCGGCTCGCTCATCTCGGAGGAACACCGCGACCGCGTGCACGGCTACGTGGAGGCCGGCCGCGGGGAGGGCGCCGAGGTCGTCACCGGCGGCGAGCCCGCCGACGGCAAGGGCGCGTTCTACCCGCCGACGGTGCTCGCGCAGGTCGACAACTCGATGCGCGTCGCGCAGGAGGAGATCTTCGGCCCGGTGGTGACGGTGATCCCGTTCGAGGACGAGAAGGACGCGATCCGGATCGCGAACGAGAGCCGCTACGGGCTGATGGCGACCGTCTGGACGGGTGACCCGGCCCGCGGCCATCGGCTTGCGCGCCGCATCAAGGCCGGCACGGTCGGGATCAACATGCCCTACACCGCCTTCCCGGGGATTCCGTTCGGCGGCTACAAGCAGTCCGGCTTCGGCCGCGAGCTCGGGCTCGAGACGCTCGACGCGTACCTCGAGACGAAGAGCGTGATCGTCTCGACGAGCCCGAAGCCGTTCAACCCGTTCGGCCTCTAGCGCGTGTCGCGTTACCGGTGGCTCGTCCTCGCGGCGGGGACGGCCGCGCAGACCTCGTTCTCGGCGGTGATCGTGGGGCTGCCGGTGCTGGCGCCGACGCTGCGGGACGCTCACGACCTGTCGCTCGTTCAGGTGGGCGTCGTGCTCGACGCGCTCTGGATCGGGACGCTGCTGACGCTGCTGCCCTGGGGCATGCTCGCCGACCGCGTCGGCGAGCGGATCGTGCTCGCGACCGGCCTCGTGGCCTGCGCGGCGGCGCTCGTCGGCGCCGGGTCCGCGGGCGGCTTCGGCTCGCTGGTCCTGCTCGTCGGCCTCGCGGGCGCGGCCGGCGCGAGCGTGAACGCCGCCAGCGGCCGGGCCGTGATGCAGTGGTTCCCGGCGTCGGAGCGCGGCTTCGCGCTCGGCGTGCGGCAGACGGCGATCCCGGTCGGCGGGCTGATCTCGGCGCTCGTCCTCCCGGCGCTCGCGCTGCGGACGTCGTTCGTGTTCCTCGCGGGGCTGTGCGTCGCGGGCGCAGTGTTCGGCGCGGCCGTGATCCGCGAGCGTGCGGGGGTGGTCGAGGACGACGTGCTCGAGCCGCGCGGCCTCGGCGCGACGCTGCGCGACCACCGGCTCTGGCTCCTGTGCGGCGGGAGCAGCCTCTATCTGGTCGCGCAGCTCGCGATCACCGGCTTCCTCGTGCTCTTCCTGCACGACGAGCGAGGCCTGTCCGAGGCGGCGGCAGCCGGCGTGCTCGCGGGCGTCCAGGTGGTCGCGGCGGCGATGCGGATCGGCGGCGGGCGCTGGTCGGACCGGCTGGGCTCGCGCGTGCGGCCGTTGCGGATCGTCGGGCTCGGCAGCGCGGTCACGCTCGCGGTCGCGACGGCGCTGCTCTCGGCGCCGCTCCCGCTCCTGATCGCGGCGTTCGTCCTCGCGGGCGGGCTCTCGATGTCCTGGAACGGGCTCTCGTTCACGGCGGCGGCCGAGATCGCGGGGCGGATGCGTGCCGGGGCGGCACTCGGGATGCAGCAGAGCGCGCTGGCCGCGGCGGGCGCGATCGTGCCGCCGGCGTTCGCCGCGATCGTGGCGGCATCGTCGTGGCGCCTCGGATTCGCGCTGTCGGCGGCGTTCCCGCTCGCGGGCGTCGCGCTGCTGCGGCCGTTGCGGTCGTAGGGTTCCGCCGTGCGGCCCCTCGAGCGACTGGACGAGCTGTACGCGATCGGCGGCGGCACGCGGCTGGCCTACTCGCCCGAGGAGGACGCGGCACACGAGCTCGCGGCCGGGTGGATGCGCGAGGCCGGGCTGACGGTCACGCGCGACGAGGTCGGCAACCTGTTCGGCGCGCGCGGCGCGGCGCGCGTGTGGTGCGGGTCGCACCTCGACACCGTTCCGAACGGCGGCAGGTTCGACGGCGCGCTCGGCGTCGTCGCGGCGGTCGAGGCGGCGGAGCGGTTGGGGGATGCGCCGTTGGCGGTCGTGGCGTTCCGGGCCGAGGAGTCGGGCCCGATGGGCAGCAGGCGGGTGACGGAGCTGCCGCGGGCCTTCCTCGAGCTGCACATCGAGCAGGGCCCGGTGCTCGAACGGCTCGGCGAGCCGGTCGGGATCGTCACCGCGATCGCCGGGCAGGCGCGGGGGAGCGTGACGTTCGAGGGACGAGCCGGCCACGCGGGGACGACGCCGATGGCCGAGCGGGCGGACGCGCTCGTGGAGGCGGCCGAGTTCGTCCTGCGGGTGAGGGACGCCGCGCGTGACGGCGCGGTGGCGACGGTCGGGGCGCTCGAGGTCGAGCCCGGCGCGACGAACGTCGTGCCCGAGCGCGTCACGGCCTCGGTCGACGCCCGCGCGCCGACGGCCGAGCAGCTCGAGCAGCTGATCGCCGTAATCGGCTTCGAGCCCGCGTGGCGGCAGGACCCGGTCGCGATGAGCGGGCCGCCCGTGGACGCGCTGCGCGCGGTGCTGCCGGATGCGCCGGAGCTCGTCTCGGGCGCCGGGCACGACGCGATGGTGCTGGCGGCGGCCGGCGTCCCGACCGGGATGCTGTTCGTGCGCAGCCTGAACGGCGGCGTCAGCCACTCGCCGGACGAGCTCACCGCCGACGAGGACGTCGCGATCGCCGTCGATGCACTCACGCGTGCACTGGAGCGGCTCGTCACTGCTCTGGACGCGTAGTCACGCTCTCGGCGCGGTCGCGTCACTGACACGCGCGTACTGAGTGGCTACGCTCACCGCGGGTGGCGGGTGGAGCCACGCTCCCCACCCAATGGAAGGGCGGGGTGCGCTTCGCCCATCAGGTCTCGGTGAAGAGGATCGGCTGGGCGCCTTCCCAGAGCGCCTTGCGGCCCAGGTCGGGCAGCTGCTCCACACCTTCGAGGACCGTTGCGAAATGGTTGCCGGCCAGCGCGCCGGCCTTGCTCGCGAAGGACGTCGAGCCGTACGGAAACAGGATCTCCGTCTCGCTGACGCCGCCGGGGTAGAACAGGATCTGGCCGGGCGCGGGGTAGCAGGTCGCGTTCTCGGGCCCGAAGCCGACATCGAGGTCGCCGAACGGGATCCAGCACGCCTCGCCGCTCCAGCGCGCGTGGATGATCCGCGAGTCGAGCGGCAGCAGGCGCCGGAACGCCGCCACGGTCGCGGGCGCACGCTCCTCCTCGAGCCGGGCCGTGAAGCGGAGAGCTCCGGAGACGATCTCCAACACCGACGCGAAACTACTTGATCTTCGCCCCGGCGCGGATCCAGGCGGCGAGAGCCGCCCGCTCCGCCGGCGTCATCTTGGTCGCGTTTCCGAGCGGCATCACCTGCGAGTCGACGGCGACCCGCTGGATGTCGGCCGCCCGCGCGTGCATCTCCGCGGGCGTGTCGAGCTCGACCCCGAGCGGCGCCGCGTCGACCCGGGTCGGGTGCGCCGAGTGGCACGGCACACACCGCTCCTGCACGATCGCCTGCGCCCGCGCGAACGGCACCGGCGCCGCGGCGACCGCACCGGCGGGCCCGCTGCTCGGCCTGATCGCGACCGCGACCACCGCGATCCCCGCGGCCGCGGTGACCAGGATCCACCACGCGTTTCGACCCGCGTGGTGGAGGTTGAAGAAGAGTCGGATCCAGGCGCCGATCGCCATCAGCGCCACCAGCACGAGCCACGAGTAGCTGTGTCCGTACGCGGTCGGGAAGTGGTTGCTGAGCATCGCGAACACCACCGGCAGCGTCAGGTAGTTGTTGTGCACCGACCGCCGCTTCGCCTCCAGCCCGGGCGCGGGATCGGGCTCGCGATACGCCTCCTTCGCCCGGATCAGCTCCCTGTGCGCCGGGATGATCACGAAGAAGACGTTCGCGACCATGATCGTCCCGAGCATCGCGCCGACCTGGAGGTACGCGGCGCGCGGCGCGAACAGCTCGCTGCAGCCCCAGGCGGCGAGCGTCGTCAGCCCGAGCATCGCCGCCGCAACCCGGAGGTCGTTGCGCACCAGCCGGCAGAGGACGTCGTAGACGAGCCAGGCGACGGCCAGCAGGGCGATGCTGACGGCGATCGCCCAGCCGGTGCCGAGCGGATCGCCCAGCTGGACGAGGTAGGTCGAGGCGTTGAAGTAGTAGAGGAAGACGAAGAGCGCGAAGCCCGAGAGCCAGGTCGTGTAGGCCTCCCACTTGAACCAGTGCAGGACGTCGGGCAGGCGCGGCGGCGCGGGCGTGAACTTCTGGATCCGGTAGAAGCCGCCGCCGTGTACCTCCCACGCCTCGTCGTCGCGGAGGTGGTTGTCGAGCGCGACGAAGTAGAACGACGTCCCGATCCAGACGATCCCGGCGACCACGTGCAACCAGCGGGCGAGGAACGAGAGCCACTCGTTCGCGTACGGGTCCATCAGCTGCGTTCCCAGCGGTCGCGGGCGATCGCGACCAGCTCATGCAGCGCGGTGTCGAGCTCCTCGGCGCGGGAGCGTTCGAGCCGGCCGCGCAGCACCTCGAGGATCTCCGCCTTCGGCCGCCGGTCGACGAAGACGACGAACCGGAAGCCGAACCGCTCCTCGTAGGCCCGGTTCAGGCGGGCGAGCTCGGCCAGCACCGCCGGATCGGCGTCGTCGCCCTGTTCGGCGGCGGAGCGAGCGGACAGTCCGCCGCGCGCGCCGATCGCCGGGTGCGCGTTCAGGGCCTCGAGCTTCTCGCCCTCGGCGAGCTCCGCGATCGCCGAGTCCGCCGTCTCGAGCGGGTGCTCGCGCTCCGCCAGCAGCTCGACGAGGCGCGTACGCCCCTCGAAGAGCTCGGCGAGCTCGTCCGCGCTCAGCTGCCGCGGTAGGTCGCGCATCCGAACGAGGAGACGAGCAGCGGCACGTGGTGGTGGCCGTCCTCGAGCTCGAGCTCCAGCTCGACCCGGCGGAAGTACGGAGACGGCGGCTCGAACGCGAGCCGGTAGCGGCCCGGCTCGAGCCCGTCGGCGAGGCGCGCGCGACCGTCGCCGTCCGTCTCGGCGCTCGCGAGCACCTCGTCGCCGCGACGCAGCTCGACCCGCACGCCGCTGCCCGGCCGCCCGCGCCCCGTGTCGAGGACGTGCGTGGAGAGGGAGACGCTCACGCGGCGGACTCTACGACGCGCCCAGGCTGCGCCGAAGCCACGCCAGCGCCTCGACGCCCTGCGCGCGCTGGAACTCGCGCACCGTCGAGAGCCCCGGCGGAGACGGCAGCGTGCCGCGGTGGACGAGGTAGCCGGAGACGGCCGCCAGCGGCGGCCGGAGGCGCTCGGCCGGCACGTCCCGGGCGAGGGGATGCGTCTCCCAGATCTCCCACGGGTGCGGCCCGCCCTGCATCGCGACGCTCGGCAGCATGAAGAGCAGGTCGCACCAGCCCGCGCCGACCGATGCGTGCGGCCAGTCGACGAACACCACGCGCTCGGGTGTGAGCAGGATGTTGTCGGCGCGCACGTCGCAGTGGAGCAGGGTCTCGCCGACCGCGGCGCCCGCCCACTGCGCCTCGAGCGCCCGCAGCTCGTCGAGGTGCGCGGCGGCCCACTCGTCCGGCGGCCGCTCGAGCTCGCGCCACCCGCCGAAGAGCTCGTCGTAGTGCTCCGCCAGCGGTGGCGCGCCGACCGGCGCCGGCGTCAAGACGCCCGAGAGCTCGGTGAGCGCGTCGAGCACCCGGCCGAGCTCGTCCGGCCGCCACGGCAGCTGCGGCTCGCGGCCGTCGACGTGCTCGAAGAGGAGCGCGACCCAGCCCGCCTCGTTCTCGACCGAGAACAGGAACCGCGGCGCCGGCGTCTCCGGCGGGAGCGCGGACGCGATGTGCCCCTCGCGCCGGTGGAACCGGGGTGAGTCCGCGTTCGGCTCGGGCCCGACGGCCTTGGCGAAGAACCGCCGCCCGTCCTCGAGCTCGAGCGTCGCCGCGAGCCCCGGCGAGAAGCCGCCCGGCCGCGTCACCGCGCGGGCGACCGGTGCGTCGAGCCGCTGCTCGATCGTCTGCCGGATGTCGGCCGGAACCCGATCCCAGGGCAGCCGCTCGCCCTGCGCAGGTGGGAAGCTCACCGGAAGCGCTCGGCCACCCGCCGGTGCTCGCGCGCGACCTCGTCCTCGTCGGCGTGGACGAGGCGGCCGTCGACGACCACGTCGTCGCCGGCGACGACGAGCCGGTCGACGCGGTGCGGCGCGCTGAAGACGAGGCCCGCGACCGGGTCGGCGGCGCCGGCCAGCTCGAGGCCGTCGAGCCGCCAGACGGCGAGGTCGGCGCTCTTGCCCGGCTCGAGCGAGCCGAGGTCGTCGCGTTTCAGCACCGACGCGCCGCCGCGGGTGCCGAGCCGCAGCGCCTCGCGCGCCGTCAGCGCCGCCGGGCCGCCGCGGCCGCGGGCGACGAGCAGCGCCTGCTTGACCTCGAGGAACAGGTCGCCGCGCTCGTTCGACGCCGTGCCGTCCACGCCGAGCCCGACGCGCACGCTCGCGTCGAGCAGCTGCCGCACCGGCGCCACGCCCGCGCCGAGGCGCAGGTTCGAGGACGGGCAGTGCGCGACGCCGGTGCCCGTCTCGCCGAAGCGAGCGACGTCGGCGTCGGTGAGGTGGACGCAGTGGGCGCACCAGACGTCGTCGTCGAGCCACCCGAGCCGCTCGAGGTAGTCGACCGGCGTGCACCCGTAGAGCTCGCGGCAGTACTGCTCCTCCTCGACCGTCTCCGCGAGGTGCGTGTGCAGCGTCAGCCCGAGCCTGCGCGCCAGCTCCGCCGACTCGCGCATCAGCTCGCCCGTGACCGAGAACGGCGAGCACGGCGCGACCACGAGCTCCGGATGGCGCGAGGCCAGTCGCTCGGTCTCGGCGAGCACCGTGTCCGCGTCCTCGACGAGCGAGTCCGGCGGCAGCCCGCCGTGGGACTCGCCGAGGTCCATCGAGCCGCGCGACGGCACGAGCCGCACGCCGAGCTCGCGCGCCGCCCTGAGCTCGGCCTCGATCAGGTCTCCCGCGCCGCGCGGGAAGACGTAGTGGTGGTCGAACACCGTCGAGCAGCCGGAGAGCGCGAGCTCGGCGAGGCCGGTGCGGGCCGCGACGTGCTCGGCCTCCTCGTCGAGCCGCGCCCAGACCGGGTACAGCGCCTTCAGCCAGCCGAACAGGTTCGCCTCCTGCGCCCGCGCGCGCGTGAGCGTCTGGTACAGGTGATGGTGGGTGTTGACGAGCCCGGGCGTGACGAGCGCGCCGCCGAGGTCGACCCGCTCGTCGGCCTCGGGCTCGGCGCCGCCGCCCGTAGCGGCGACGACGCCGTCCTCGGCGAGCACCCATCCGTCCTCGTGCTCCGTGCCGGCGTCGTCGACCACGACGACGTGGGCGTTGCGAAAGAGTCGCTTCACGCCCGCAGCGGCACGAGCTCGAAGCGGTCGACGTCGACGAGGCCGAAGTCGGTGATCTTCAGGCTCGGGATCACCGACAGCGCGAGGAAGGCCATCGTCTGGAACGGCGACGGAAGCGCGCAGCCGAGCTTCGCCGCCGCCTCGATGCACCTGCGGCTCGCGGCGACCACCTCGTCGAGCGGCGCCTCGGAGATCAGCCCCGCGACGGGCAGCGGCAGCTCGGCGCGGACGCCGCGGTCCTCGACGACGACCACGCCGCCGCCGATCTCGGTCAGCCGCGTGACCGCGCGCGCCATGTCCTGGTCGTCCATGCCGACGACGACGATGTTGTGCGCGTCGTGCGCGAACGTCGACGCGAGGGCGCCGCTGCGCAGGCCGAAGCCGCGCACGAGCCCGACGGAGCGTCGGCCGGTGCCGAGGTGGCGCTCGACGACCGCGATCTTGGCGAGGTCGCGCTCGGCGGCGGCGACCGCGTGCCCGTCCTCGACGGGCGGCTCCTCGACCAGCGAATCGGTGACGATCTGGTCGGGGATCACGCCGATCACACGCGCGCCGCCGTCGCCCTCCCACGGCAGGGTGAAGTCGCGCGCCGCGACGTGCCGGACACGAACCGTGTGCTTGACCCATTCGGGCACCTCGACGCGCTCGATCTCGCCGACAGGGCGGCCGTGCTTGAGCACCGTCTCGGGAACGAACGACTCGAGCTCCGGGAGCAGCAGCAGGTCGGCCTGGTAGCCGGGCGCGATCGCGCCGAAGCCGCGCAGCCCGTGCCAGGTCGCCGGGTTGAGCGTCGCGAGCACGAGCGCGTCCTCGGGCGGGATCCCGGCCGCGACCGCGTCGCGCACCATCGTGTTCACGTGCCCGTCCTCGGCGATGTGCTCCGGCTCGCGGTCGTCCGTGCAGAAGGCGATCCGGTGCGGCCCGAACTCGCGCACCAGCGGGAGCAGGGCGTGCAGGTTCCGCGCCGCCGAGGCCTCACGGATCAGGAGCCACATCCCGGCGCGCAGCCGCTCGCGTCCCTCCTCGATCGTGGACGCCTCGTGGTCGGAGTAGATCCCGGCCGCGGCGTAGGCGTTCAACGTGCGCCCCACGACGCCCGGCGCGTGACCGTCGACGTGCTCGGCGCCCGGCAGCGCCAGCTTCGCGAGCTCGTGCTCGTCGCCGGAGACGACGCCGGGGAAGTTCATCATCTCCGCCAGCCCGATCACCCGGCGGCGGCGGAGCAGGCCCTCGAGGTCGCCTGGCGAGAGCGGGCGGCGAGGCGACTCGAACGACGAAGCCGGCACGCACGACGACGCCATGAAGAACACGTCGAGCGGCAGCTCGCCGCAGACGTCGAGCAGCCAGTGGACGCCGTCGGTGCCGAGCACGTTGGCGATCTCGTGCGGGTCTGCCACGATCGTCGTCGTCCCGAGCGGCAGCACGAGGCGCGCGAACTCGTCCACGAGCAGCTTCGACGACTCGAGGTGCATGTGCGCGTCGACGAAGCCGGGCACCACCCAGCGCCCGCTCGCGTCCAGCACCTCGTCGCCTTCGTACTCGCCGAGCCCGGCCACGTGGCCGTCCACGACCGCGATGTCCGTGTCGAGCCACTCGCGCGTGAAGGCCGAGAACACCCGGCCGCCGCGGACGACGAGCTCGGCCGGCTCGTCCCCGCGCGCCACGGCGAGGCGTCGGGCAAGGTCGGGCATGGTTGCGACCTTACTAGTAGAAGTACGCTCTTCAACGTGGAGGTTCTGAGCCCCCACAGCCTCGAGGAGGCGCTGGCGATCAAGGCGGAGCGGCCGGAGGCGGTGCCGATCCAGGGCGGCACCGACGTCATGGTCGAGCTCAACTTCGACCGCGCGCGGCCGCAGGTCCTGCTGAACCTGAACGAGGTCTCGGAGCTGCGCGGGTGGTCGCGCGACGACGGGTCGCTGCGGCTCCGCTCGGGTCTGACGTACACCGAGGCGATGGAGCTCGGCGACCCGTTGCGCGCGCTGGCGGAGGCCTCGCGCACCGTCGGCGGGCCGCAGATCCGCAACCGCGGCACGATCGGCGGCAACCTCGGCACGGCCTCCCCGGCCGGCGACGCGCTGCCGCCGCTGCTCGTCTACGGCGCGGTCGTCGAGCTCGCCTCGACACGCGGCTCGCGGGAGGTGCCGCTGCAGGAGTTCCTCGTCGGGCCGAAGCGGAACGCGCTCGAGCCGGACGAGCTGATCGTGGCCGTCCGCCTCGACGCGCCGGGCCCGCGGCAGACATTCATGAAGGTCGGGCCGCGCAACGCGATGGTGATCTCGGTCGTCTCGCTCGCGATGCTGGTCGAGGACGGCGAGGCGCGCGTCTCGTACGGCTCGGCCGGCCCGGTGCCGGGTCTCGTCGCCGGCTCGCCCGAGGATCCGGACCTGCCGGAGCGGGTCGCCGAGGCGGCGACGCCGATCGACGACGTCCGCGGCACGGCGCGCTACCGGCGCCATGCGCTACGCGTCCTCGCCGGGCGCGCGCTCGAGAGGTGCCTCGCGTGAAGGTCGCCTTCAGCGTGAACGGCGAGCAGCGCGAGGCGGACGTCTGGGAGGGCGAGAGCCTGCTCTTCGCGCTGCGCGAGCGCCTCGGCCTGCCGGGCTCGAAGAACGCCTGCGAGCAGGGCGAGTGCGGCTCGTGCTCGGTGCTGCTCGACGGCAGGCTCGTCTGCGCGTGCCTCGTGCTCGCGGCGCAGGCGGACGGCCACGAGATCGTCACGGTCGAGGGCCTGGCGCAGGACGGGCAGCTGCATCCCGTGCAGGAGGCGTTCGCGGAGACCGGCGCCGTCCAGTGCGGCTTCTGCACGCCGGGCCTGATCGTCGCCACCGCCGACCTGCTGCAGCGCAACTCGACGCCGAGCGAGGACGAGATCCGGGAGGCGCTCTCGGGGAACCTCTGCCGCTGCACCGGCTACGCGAAGATCTTCGACGCCGTGCGCTCGGCCGTGGGGCGGACGTGACCGAGGCCCGGCTGCTCCCGGGGACGAGCCTCGAGCTCGGCCGCATCGGCGAGGTCGTCAAGCGCACCGACGCGACGCCGAAGGTGACCGGGCAGTTCGCCTACGCGAGCGACCTGTTCGCGGCCGGGATGCTCTGGGGCCACACGGTCCGCAGCCCGCACGCGCACGCACGGATCGTCGAGATCGACATCTCGGAGGCGCTGACGATGCCCGGCGTGCACGCCGTGCTCACGCACGAGGACGTGCCGGGCGCGAAGACGTACGGGCTCGAGTTCCCGGACCAGCCGGTGCTCGCGATCGACCGCGTCCGCTACTTCGGCGAGCCCGTCGCGCTCGTCGCCGCGGAGCACCCGGAGCAGGCGCGACGGGCGGCGGAGCGGATCCGGGTCGAGTACGAGCCGCTCGAGCCGGTGACCGACATGGAGCGGGCCGTGGAGCAGCCGCCGATCCACGACGAGAGCCCGACCGCCGGCCACGGCTTCCGCGACGACCCGCGGCCGAACGTGCTGCGGACGATCGTGGTGCGCCACGGCGATCCGGACGCGGAGGGCGACGTCGGCGTCGAGGGCGTCTACGAGCTCGGCATCCAGGATCAGGCCTTCCTCGGGCCGGAGTCCGGGCTGGCGGTGCCGGACGGCGAGGGCGGCGTCGACATCTACGTCGCGACGCAGTGGCTGCACGTCGACCGCGACCAGGTCGCGCCGTGCCTCGGGCTCGAGCAGGAGCAGGTGCGGATCCACCTCGCGGGCGTCGGCGGCGCCTTCGGCGGCCGCGAGGACCTGTCGATGCAGCTCCACGGCGCGCTGCTGGCGCTGCACACCGACCGGCCGGTGAAGATCGTCTACTCGCGCGAGGAGTCGTTCGTCGGCCACGTCCACCGGCACCCGGCGAAGATCTGGATGGAGCACCGCGCGACGCGCGACGGCCGGCTCGTGAACGTCCGCGCGAGGATCCTGCTGGACGGCGGCGCCTACGCCTCGAGCTCCGCGGCCGTGTGCTCGAACGCCGCGTCGTTCGTCTGCGGCCCGTACCGGGTCGAGAACGCGCTGATCGAGGCGACGTGCGTCTACTCGAACAACCCGCCGTGCGGAGCGATGCGCGGGTTCGGGGCCGTCCAGGGCTGCTTCGCCCACGAGGCGCAGATGGACAAGCTGGCGGCCGCGCTCGAGATCGACCCGGTCGAGCTGCGGCTGCTGAACGCGCTCCAGACCGGCGACACGCTGCCCACCGGGCAGAGGCTCACCGGCTCGATGCCGGTCGCGGAGGTGATCCGCCGCGCGGCGGCGCTGCCCGTCCCGGAGCCGGAGGAGCTGCCGCGCGACCCGATCCGCCTGCCCGGCGGCGCGGGCAACACGACGCACGGCCAGGGCGTCACGCGCGGCATCGGGTTCGCCGTCGGCTTCAAGAACGTTTGCTACTCGGAGGGGTTCGACGACGCCTGCGCCGCGCGCGTCCGGCTCTGGATCGGCCCGGACGAGCAGCTGGCGGCCGAGGTTCGCTGCGCGGCGGCCGAGGTCGGCCAGGGCGTGACGAACGTGATCCTCCAGGTCGCGCGCACCGAACTCGAGACCGAGAACGTCGTGCTGCTGCCCGGCTCGACCGACGGCGTCGACTCGGCGGGCTCGGCGTCGGCCTCGCGGCTGACGTGGATGACGGCGGGCGCCGTGCGGCTCGCGTGCCAGGACGCGCTGGCCGAGCTCCGCGCGAGCGGCGGCCGCGAGGTCGACCTCGAGCGCACCTACCACCACTCGCGCACCTTCCCGCTCGACCCGGAGACGGGCCAGGTGACCGGCGACCGCGTCCACGTCGCCTACATGACGGCCGCGATGCGCGTCGTCGCCGAGGTCGACGTCGAGCTCGGGCTCTCGCGCGTCGTCTGGATCGGCACGGCGCAGGACGTCGGCAAGGCGATCAACCCGCAGGCCGTCCACGGCCAGATCGAAGGGGGTACCGCACAGGGCCTCGGGCTGGCGCTGATGGAGGAAGTCCAGACGCGGGACGGGCTGATCACGAACGCGAGCTTCACCGACTACCTGATCCCGACCACGCTCGACATGCCGCCGGTCGAGGCGGAGCTCGTGGAGGACCCTCAGCCCGACGCGCCCTACGGTGCCAAGGGCGTGGGCGAGCCGCCGACCGTCGTCTCGACGGCGGCCGTCGTCTCGGCGCTACGTGCGGCGAGCGGGCGCGAGCTCGCTCGGGTGCCCGTCCGGCCCGACGACCTCGCCGGCCTCTGACTCGCGCCTCACGACGATCGCGACCGCGGCCAGGATCAGCAGCGCGCCGAGCACGACGCGCAGCGTGAGCTGCTCGTCGAGCACGATCACGCCGAGCGCGATCGCGACCACGGGGTTGACGTAGGCGTACGTCGCGACCTGCCCGAGTGGCGCGTTCCCGAGCAGCCAGGCATAGGCCGTGTAGCCGACGACGGAGCCGACGAGGATCAGGTAGACGAGCCCGAAGATCGAGCGGGTCGACCAGCCGGACGGGTCGAGCCTCGACGGCGCCGTGGTGGCGAGGCCGATCACCGCGAGCACCACGCCGCCGATCAGCGTCTCGTAGCCGGACGCGACGAGCGCGTCCCTCGGCACCGCCATCCGCGGCGAGAGGAAGGACCCGACCGCCCACGAGATCGCGGCGGCGACCGTCAGCAGCAGGTAGCCGAGCGGCCCGGACCCGCCGCCGGGCCGCACCAGCACGGCGATGCCGGCGAAGCCCACGAGCAGGCCGAGCGACGCGACGCGGTCGGGCCGCTCGCCCACGGCCAGGCGCAGCAGCAGCACCCAGAGCGGCACCGACGCGATGATCAGCGAAGTCAGGCCGATCGGCACGTGCTGCTCCGTCACGAAGAGCACCGCGTTCGCGCCCGGCAACAGCAGCCCGACGACTGCCGCGGAGGCGAGCTCGGAGCGCCCGATCCGGAGCGCCCCGCTGCCGCGGTGCCACACGACGATGCCGAACATGATCAGCCCGACGAGGGTGAAGCGCACGCCGGCGCCGAAGACGCCGGGAAT